>DAHXJB010000594.1:0-3301 GCA_027372455.1 Chloroflexota bacterium
CATAAGAGGCACCCCCTCCGCCGCACTCCACGGTGCGCGCAGGACGAACCTATCCCCAATCCATTATGTCGAGGTGCTGGGGCCACCTTACACTCACTTAGATACTCTGCCCTTCGTCACCCCCGCGAAAGCGGGGGGCCAGGACACCGCCCCAGAGAGGGCCTGGATGCCCACTTTCGCGGGCATGACGATGATGCCACCACACGGACAGACCTGGATGCCCGCCTCGGCGGGCATGACGACGGATCGCGTACACTATCTCAGTCCAGATACTCACGAGCCGGCGCCCGTCCGGTCTCGCCGATACCAGTTTATGGCGTCGCGCAGCTGCCCCGCGGCGCGCCGGGCGGCGTCCCTCCAGTCCGCCCCTTCAGAAGCGTAGATCACCTGCCGGGAGGAGTTTATCAGCACTCTCTCGCCGGCCGCGTCGGTCCCATCCAAGACCGTTCTCTCCAGGTCACCCGCCTGAGCCCCAACACCGGGGATCAGCAAAGGCAACTCCGCGGCCAGCCCCCGTATCTCGGCCAGCTGCCGGGGGTAGGTCGCGCCGACCACCAGCCCCAGGTTCCCTCGAGAGTTCCATTGTCGCGCCCGAATGGCCACCACCTGGTAAAGTGGCAGTTGCCCCTCCGGCACTGTGCACACAAGATCCTGGAAGTCCCCTGAACCGGGATTGGAGGTCTTGCATAGCAAAAAGACTCCCCTATCCTCACGATCCAGAAACGGCTCCACCGAATCCCGGCCAAGGTAGGGGCTCACCGTAACTGCGTCGAAGCCAAACCCATCGAAAAGGGCTCGGGCGTAGGCTTCGGCTGTGTGCCCCACATCTCCTCGCTTGGCATCACCAATGACGAGGACGTCCTGCGGCATGGCCTTCAGCGTCCGACTCAGCGCCTCCAACCCTTCGATGCCCAACGCCTCGTAGAAGGCCAGGTTCGGCTTGTAGGCGCACACCAGATCCGACGTCGCCTCAATTATGCCACGATTGAACTCATTCACCCAGTCGCTACGCCCCCGAAGCGGCTCGGGGATTCGTTTCGGGTCGACGTCAAGACCGACGCAAACCAGGGAATCCTTCCTGCGGCCACACTCAAGCAGCCTCTCTACGAACTTCCCCATGATTCATTCCTACCGCAACCTGAGTCGAGCACACCGATTGCCCGAGGCAAGACCGAGCCCCTCCGCGGGGCCCACAAATCAGTAGCCCCTCGACTTGTCCAGAACGTTTACCATGGGCCGGCCCGCCAGGTACCTTCCAAGGTTGTCTAGAAACAGATCGGCCGACCGATCGAGATAGGGCACGGTGCCGCCGGCCATGTGAGGAGTGACGATAAGGTTCGGCAGGTCCCAGATCTCGCTGTCAGCGGGGAGCGGCTCCTGGGCAAACACGTCGAACGCACCACCGGCTATCCAGCCCTCCCTGAGAGCACGGGCCAGAGCAGACTCGTCAACAATCAATCCTCTGGACACGTTGACCAGGAAAGCAGTGCGCTTCATGGCTCGCAGCTCCCGCTCTCCCAGAAGACCCCGGGTCTCAGGGGTAAGCGGCAACGCCACAAAGACGAAATCGCTCTCGGCCAGCATCTCAAGCAAGCTATCGGGGCGGTAAACCGTATCCACGAGACCCGGCGGCAATCCTTCGGTGTTGCCCGACCGGCGCAATCCGATCACCCGCATCCCAACGCACCGGGCGACGCTCGCAACCCTTTGCCCGATGGCACCCAGCCCCAGGATCCCCAGGGTCTTGCCCCACAGCTCCTCGCCATAATAAGTCCGGGGCCGGCTCGGCTTCCACTGGTGCCTCTCCGACTCCCGCAGCAGCAAAGGCATTCTGCGAGCCAGCATGATCATCGTGCACAGGGCATATTCGGCCATTGCCGTCCCATGGATGCCCGAGGCAGTAGTCACAAGGACGTTGCTGCGATCGACGCCGGCCTCCAGCAGATGCTCTGCGCCGGCGCTGACCAACTGAATCCATCGGAGCGAGCTCGCCTCTTCCAGCGGTCCAGGCAGCTGGAAACAGAGGAGGATCTCGGCGTCCCGCGCTTCTCGACGAGCCTTGTCAGGGTCGAGCTCTCGCATCACTTCCAACTCCGGGCTCACCTGCCTGATGGAAGCGATCTGATCGTCGCTCAGCTTGACGTTTACGAGAAGCTTTCTCACCCGTTATGGAGGCTCCAATCGTATGGGATTTCCAACGAATCCCATGGAACCCTGTGCTCGTCGGGATCCTGATAGTTGTACAGCTCGGTAGGGAAGTTGACTATCATAGCGATCTCGGTCCCGATACCCTTGAAGCCGTGCATTACCATTGGGGGTATCTTGACCAGCATCGGGTTCCTTTCCCCGATGAAGAACTCCTGCACCTGGCCCCTCGTGGGAGACCCTTCCCGCTGATCGTACAGCACCACCTTGGCCATGCCGTGGACGCAGACGAAGTGGTCCGTCTGCTTTCTGTGGTAATGCCACCCCTTCACGACGCCGGGGTAGACCGCAGTTATGTAAGACTGGCCAAATCGTTCGAAGACCGCATCGTCACTGCGCAACATCTCCATCAGGTAGCCGCGCTCGTCGGGGATCAGCCTCAACTGTTTAGTCGTAACGCCATCAATCATGGCCCCGTTCCTCCCTACCCGTCCCATATCCCGCAGCGGCCACCCCACCGGGCAAGCAGCTGTCCATCCATCTTGATCTCCACGATCTCGCAGCGGTTGGAGCAGCTCTTGCACTCGAAGGACCTGGTGCGGTAGTCCACCTCCGTGACGGCGAAACCCCTGAAGGCAGACGGCTTGCCGGTGGCGTTCAACTGCTCGTGAGCCAGAAGGGCCGAGCCGATCGCCCCCATGATGTGGTTGTGCGGCGGAACCAGTATCTGGCACTTGAGGGCGGACTCAAAAGCTCGAACCATCCCCTGGTTGGCGGCAACGCCCCCCTGAAACACCACGGGCGCGAGGATCTCCTTTCCGAGCCCCAGGTTGTTCAGGTAATTGCGAGCCAGGGCGTCGCACAGCCCGTAAAGGATGTCCGGCACAGAATGGCCCATCTGCTGCTTGTGGATCATATCAGACTCGGCGAAAACCGTGCACCTACCGGCGATTCGCACCGGGGATCCAGACTCGAGAGCCATCGGCCCAAACTGCTCGATGCCGATCTGGAGCCTGTACGCCTGCTGATCCAGGAAGGAGCCGGTGCCCGCGGCACACACCGTATTCATGGCAAAATCCACCACGACACCGTCCCGCAGGATGATGATCTTGGAATCCTGCCCGCCGATTTCCAGGATAGTCTGCGTGTCGGGGAA
>DAHXJB010000595.1:0-3833 GCA_027372455.1 Chloroflexota bacterium
GCCTGCCAGGGGAGCTTCATCCCGACGATGAGCTGAAACGCTACGACGGCATTCAGCCCCATGCCGGGGGCGAGCGCAAAGGGATAGTTGGTCCAGAGGCCCATGAGGATGGTCATTAGGCCCGCGACGAGGCAGGTGCCTGCCATAACCGCGGCGAAGGAGGGTCCAAGACCCTGCAGGTCCTTGATACCGGCGAAGGATAAGATCGAGGGGTTAACGAAGATGATGTAGGCCATCACCATGAAGGTGGTGATACCCGCCACCACCTCGGTGTTCACCGAGCTGCCGCTCTCGGTGATCTTGAAGAAACGATCCAGCCATCCGCGCTCGGCGGCGGACTGGCTCAACGCAGCGGATCGGTTTGCCACAGCTTCTCCTTCCCTTTCTCGGGCGCAAGACGCCCCGGATTGTGAAGAAACACGGAGAACAGAGTACGCGGAAGACGGCGGCTAGAACGCGGGGAACTGCCGCCCGAAACCCAACCTCGGCGCGCTAACCATGACATGGATCATGCATTATGTCAAGCACCACCTCCAGGCGTCCGAGCACCGGTCACCGGCGCCGCTAGCTGAACCGCTCGAAACCTTCGGCCCTGGGCGCTACCACGACTTCCAGGCCGTTGACCTCACCGTGCCGCCGGCATTCGGCGGCAAGAAACGCGGCCTTGCGCCGCTGAGGCGTGAGCAACTTCCTTGGAAGAGAGGCGGTATTATGCCCCTGGGACCCCACAGTAGGGCTCCTGCAGCGACCCCTGGACGTCCCGCGGGTCAACCCGCTCCACGCGACGAGGCAGTGAGGCTGGGAATCTCTCGCGGATAGTGTACATCCACCCTCAACCCATCGCAAGGGCCGGGCAAGATCTTGCACCATGCCGCGGTGACTGCTACTATGAGGTTGTTTCCAGCGGGGGTACGGCCTCAGGTTGCACGTGCACCGCTCGCACGTGCCCAAAGAAAGAGGGAGGAGTGAGGTCCCATGCTAACGAGGTTGTTGGCGATTACACTGGTGTCTCTCGTTTCCCTGGCCCTGGTCGTCGCCGCGGGGTGCGGCAGTCTCGCGGGTGGGGGCAAGTTCCCCACGAAACAAATCACCTACATGGTTACTTTCGACCCGGGCGGGCAGTCGGACAGAGAAGCCCGGAGGCAACAGCCCTATCTGGAGAAGGCCCTGGGCCAGAAGGTGATCGTGGACTACAAGGTGGGTGGCGGCGGGGCCCTCGGCTGGGCGGAAGCCGCCCGCGGCAAGCCCGACGGCTACCAGGTCACCGGCATCAACATCCCCCACATCATCCTCATGCCCATGCAGCAGGATGTGGGCTTCAAGACCGAGCAGCTACTTCCGGTATCCATCTTCCAGTCCACCCCGCTGGGCCTGATAGTCCTCAAGTCGAGCCCCTATAAGAGTCTGAAAGACTTCATCGACGACGCCAAGAAGAACCCCGGCAAGCTGACCATCGGCGGTTCGGGCACCTTCACCGGCCCCCACATCGCCACACTTCAGCTGCAGAAGCTGACCGGGGCCCGGTTCGAATACGTGCCCTTCACCGGCGCCGCCCCCTCCATCACCGCCTTCCTGGGCGGCCACATCACCGCCCTAATGGCCAACTCCGACGATGTCTTCAAGTACAGGGATCAGGAGACGGTGCTCGGCATGGCCACACCGGACAAGTTCCCGCCCATGCCCGACGCCAAGAGCTTCAAAGAGCAGGGCGTGGACCTGGTGGAGACCGTGGACCGAGGCGTGGCCGTGCCTGCCAGAACCCCAGCCAACGTGGTATCCGTCCTGGAGAAAGCCTTCGTCGACCTCACCAAGAACCCCGAGATCGTCGAAGCCCAGAAGAAGGAGGGCTTCGTGCCCATGTCCATGGGCTCCAAGGAGTCCCAGGACTACATCCAGAAGCTGGTCCCGCGCTACCAGGAGATTACCAACTCGCTGAAGAAGTAACCCCGGAGTTGAGAGGGCCTCTTCGCCGTCCACTTCCCCGCTGGCGAAGCGAAGCCGGGCATCCCGGGATACCGCCTTCGTTGGGCTCGGGATGGCGGCGAAAAGGCCCCCTCCAGACGGCCGTACCTACCTATTCTGGAGGCAACGAATGATTAGAACTCTTCGCGCGGCCGACCTAGCGACCGGAGCCTTCATGACCGTTCTGGCCATCCTGACCCTGATAGCCTCCTTCCAGATATCTGGGACAGCCGGGGAGCGTCTGCACCCCCGCACCCTTCCAGTCATAATCGGTTGGATGATCCTGGCAGCCGGCATCGCGCTGTTCATGAGCGGATGGCGGTATCGGGGCGAGCGGAAGACCATCGCCTGGCCCGACGCGATGGGGAAGCGGCGCGTTCTCATCAACATCGGTCTCATGATCCTGTATCTAGCGATGCTGGAGCCTCTGGGCTTCCCCGTGGCCACCTTGCTCTACATATCCGCGGGAGTCTGGTACCTGGGTAAGTACCGCTGGTGGGTGGCGCCCCTCTGCGGCCTGCTGAGTGCTATCACCGTGCTCTTCGTCTTCATCGACTTCCTGGGGCTCGGCTTCCCCCTGGGCTTGCTGGATCTGATCTTCTAGATCCACCGGAAAGATAGAGGATACGACTATGCTCTTCTCATGGCAGATGCTGGCCCAGGGGTTCGCGCAGGCCCTGACGCCGGAGAATCTCCTCTTCGCGCTCGTTGGATCCCTGGTGGGAACCCTGGTCGGAGTACTGCCGGGCATCGGTCCCACCTCGGCCATTGCCATCCTGCTGCCCCTCACCACCATCCTGTCCCCCACCCCGGCCCTGATCATGATGGCAGCCATCTACTACGGGGCTCAGTATGGCGGGTCCACCACGGCAATCATGGTGAACATCCCCGGGGAGGCCTCCTCGGTCCCCACCACCCTGGACGGCTACCAGATGGCGAAGCAGGGCCGGGCTGGACCCGCCCTGGCCATCTCGGCCATCTCCTCCTTCTTCGCCGGCACCCTCAGCATGGTGGGGCTGACCCTCTTCGCCCCCCTTCTCGCCGGTGTGGCCCTGGCCTTCGGCCCGCCTGAGTACTTCGCCCTGATGTTCATGGCCCTCAGCCTGATCGTCGGTCTCTCGGGTCGAGCTCTGCTGAAGGGCTTCATCGCCATGTCCATCGGCCTGCTGGTCTCCATGATCGGCCTGGACCCGGTCACCGGTTCGGCCCGCCTCACCTTCGGTCTGGTGGACCTGATGGGAGGCATCAACTTCATCAGCGTCATCATCGGGCTCTTTGCCATAGGTGAGGTGCTGATCAACGTGGAGAGCGATCTGGATCTCATCTACACCAGCACCATCAAGAAGCTGATGCCCACCTGGGCCGAACTGCAGGGCTTGATCGGCACGATGCTGCGAGCCACCGGCCTCGGCTTCTTCATGGGGCTACTCCCAGGCTGCAGTCCGGCAGTCACCACCTTCGTTGCCTACGACATGGAGAAACGACTCTCCAAGCACCCGGAGAGGTTCGGCACGGGGGTGATCGAGGGGGTCGCCGCCCCCGAGGGGGCCAACAACGCGACAAGCCAGGGTGGCTTCGTCCCGCTATTCGCCTTCGGCATCCCGGCCGGGCCCGCCCTGGCGGTGATGCTTGGGGGCTTCATGATGTACGGTCTTCAGCCGGGCCCCCGCCTCTTCCAGGAAAACCCCCAGCTGGTTTGGGCGGTGATAGCCAGCATGTACATCGGCAACACCATGCTGTTGGTGCTGAACCTGCCGCTGGTGAGACTGTGGGTCAAGATCGCCCTGATACCCTTCCCCATCCTCGGCCCGCAGATCGTCCTCTTCTCGGTCATCGGCGCGTACAGCGTGCGCTACCTGGTGTTCGACGTA
>DAHXJB010000597.1:0-1893 GCA_027372455.1 Chloroflexota bacterium
ACCTGCCAGCCGGAGCACGGGGTGGCCGATAACCTCTCCTCCACCCAGTCGAAGCTGGCGGTGGAGAGCCGGGCATTCCCGATCTTCATCTACGACCCTGAGGCCGGGGAGACGATCGCCGAGCGGCTCAGCCTGACCGGCAACCCGGCGGTGAAAGAGGACTGGTACACCCCGACCAAGGCGGAGAAACCGGTCGACTTCGTGGAATTCGCGCGAACGGAGGGACGCTTCCGAAAGCACTTCGACAAGGACGGGAACCCCTCGGAGACGATACTATCCGCCCAGGAGGACCGCCTCCAGAATTTGCACATCCTCCAGGAGCTGGCAGGGCTTCGGTAGGTAGGCGAAGGGGTTCTCGAATAACCGTCCGAGAACCCCTTACCGTGCCACCGATCAAGAATCGCCTCGAAAGATCACTGCCCCAACAGCTGGGCCATGTCGCTCAGCGAGTCGCTCCCGTTCTGGGTGTTGATCAACTGCTGGAGAGCGGCATTCAGCTGAGAGGCAGAACTCGACTGCGCAGCCGGAGGTGCGGCGGGGGCCGGCGACGCTTGAGCAGCCGGGGCTGGGCTCGCCGCGGTGTTGTCCTGCGCTTCCCAGCTGAAACGTACGTTGTTATCTCGATCCTGGATCCCGTACGGTCCGTTCACCCAGGTGTGGGAACCGTTGGTGAAGGCGGTCCAATTGTCGGCCTTGCGCCAAACCATCAGCCCCTTGGTCGTCTGCTGAAGCGAGTCTCCATTGGCAGGGTTGAAATGCTCGTCCTCCAGCGGTTGGCCCACGATGTCCGGGATCTGGTCCGCTAGCAGCTTGAAGCCCAGCTTGAACGATGGAGCGCTCTGAGCGCTGGCGACGCCTCCCAGAGTCGTCAGAGCGACCAGCGCTACCCCCATGGCCAGTGCGATCCGTTTCATGCCCCGGCCTCCTCCCACCTGATTATGGCTACGAAGCAGTCATGAAGTGCACGATCCATTCTGTACTGGAACCGTTGCTCGGCCAGCCCGGCAGCGCGCAGGGTGCCCCGAGCGAGTTGAACGTCGACCACTTGCCCCGACGAGTCGAAGCCCAGCTTAGAGTTCAGATAGCTCTGGGCGTTGTCGTGGTGAGACTGGGCCGCGGCGATATTCGTCTGGAACTGGGCTAGTGCAGCCTGCAATCCCGAAGTATCCTTCCCCCTCGCGTTCTGGTCGTTGATGAAGCCCTGGATCAGCGACACCACCGAGCCGGCCATGTTGAGCCGAGTCTGTTCGCTGTTAAGCAGGTTCGTCTCACGGTTGAGTAGCCGGATCAACCAGGGATGCGGCCCCGTCACGGCGTAGGGCGAGCTATCGATAGGCGGCAGCTGCACGGCCGGCAGCGGAGTCGGCGTGGCGGCCGGCGCGGTGGCCGTCGGCACCGCAGTGACCGTGGGCACCGGGGTGGCGGTAGGCGTGGTGCTCGGCACCGGCGTTGGGGTGTCGGTGGGAACGGCCGTTGCCGTGGGAACCGGGGGCGCCGTGCTCGTCACAACAGCCGTGGGGGTAGGGGTCGCGCCATCGTCGGCGGACGCGATTCCGACTCCCATAGCCGCGAAGGCGGCCAGGGACAGGACCGTCGCGGTGACACCCACCCCGATCGCTGCGCGCATCCGCGCGGCAAGACCTCTATTTGGAGACATATACCTCACCATTCTCCTCCTCTAACAGATTGAGAGCCTCATGTACCACTCTCATCCAGATAGTCGCGGTCGCCGTCCAAGATGTACGGGTCAACGATGGTTCTGGCCAGAAATTCGGCCGAGGTGAGGTACAATAAGAAGTGAAAATCAGTACAGGAGAAGTCGCGATGCAGAGACTCTCGATAATCCGATGGCAGCAGACCCAGGGGAAGTATGTGGGGATCATCCAGTCACTG
>DAHXJB010000601.1:0-3613 GCA_027372455.1 Chloroflexota bacterium
GGGGGCGGCGGCGGAGCCGCGCACGTCGGAGTACACCGTCTGGTACCTCTCCGGGTCCCCTGTGTAGCCGTGAATGTAGGGCGGCAAGGGGGCGCGACCGAGCCGATCCACCACCTGATCCAGCGGTTCCTCCGACTCCAACCGGACCTTCCTCACACCCAGGCCGTTGATGGAGAGCACCGTGGCCACCAACGCGCCGTCGCCGAAGGCGATCCGCGCCCCCTCCTTCAGCCTGCGGGCTGGCTTCAGCAGCACATCCCATTCGTGGACAGAGCGCGCACCGGGCGCAGGCCGAAGAAGCAGCATCTCCACCGGGGAGCCCGTGGACTCCTTGATTCCCAGCAACCGGGCGGGTATCACCCGACTCCGATTGGCGATCAGCAGGTCGCCGGGCCGCAGGTACTCCAACAGGTCGCGGAATCCCCTGTGCTGCAGGCTCTGCGTAACGCGATTCAAGACCAGTAAACGCGAAGAGTCCCGCGGTTCCGCGGGGCTCTGTGCGATCAACTCCTCAGGTAGATGATAGTCAAAATCGGATGTCCGCATCGATCAGTGTCGAAAGCCCCCAAAGAGAAGGTTCAAAACCAGGGTAAGCAGAAGACTCAACAGGATCGTCGTGGCCAGCGGGAAGAAAACACGCACATTCCCCCACTGGAAGGAAAGATCGCCGGGCAGCTTGCCCAGGAAGGGTAGGTTGCCCGCGGCCACCAGTAGTAAACCCAACAGAAAGATGAGGCCCCCCATCAGGAGGAGCATCTTGCCCAGAGCAGTGATGTCCATAGCTTCCTGTCTATCCCTTGCAGAGGAGAACTGCTACAGGAGTCGCCCCTGGTCCGGTCTCGGCTCGATACCCAGATGCGCATAGGCCAGACGGGTCGCCACCCGGCCTCTGGGGGTCCGCGCGATGAAACCCAACTGCAGCAGGTAGGGCTCGTATACATCCATGACGGTGTCGGCATCTTCGTTGGTGGACGCCGCTATGGTCTCGACCCCCACCGGACCACCGTCGAACTTCTCGATGATAGCGCGAAGCACCGATCGGTCAGCTTCATCCAGCCCCAGGTGGTCAACCTCCAACCGACTTAGTGCCTGCTCTGCTATCTCCCTGGTGATGATCCCATCGGCCATCACCTGAGCATAGTCCCGCACCCTGCGGAGCAGCCGATTGGCAACTCGGGGAGTGCCCCTCGACCGCCTGGCGATCTCGGCGGCGCCCTCCGGCTTGATCTCTACACCCAGTATTTGGCCAGAGCGGCGCACGATCTGCTCGATCGCCTCCTGCTCGTAGAAGTCCAACCTGTAGATTGCTCCAAAACGATCCCGAAGAGGAGAGCTGAGCATGGCCATGCGGGTAGTAGCGCCAATGATCGTGAACTTCTGGAGACTGAGCCGAAGGCTTCGGGCCGTAGGTCCCTTGCCCACAATCATGTCCCAGACGAAATCCTCCATCGCCGGATAGAGAGCCTCTTCCACAATGCGACTCAGCCTATGGATCTCGTCGATGAAGAGGACGTCGCCCTTCCGCATGTTGGTGAGGATGGCCGCGAGATCCCCCTGATGTTCGATCGCCGGGCCGGAGGTAGTGCGAATGTTCACCTGCATCTCCGCCGCGATGATGTTGGCCAGGGTAGTCTTCCCCAGGCCGGGCGGCCCATAAAGCAGCACATGCTCCAGTGCATCCTCCCGAGCTCTCGCAGCCTGCAGGAAGATTCGGAGGTTCTCCTTCACCTTTTCCTGCCCAATGTATTCCCCCAGCCTCTTCGGCCGAAGGCTGGTCTCCAAGACCTGTTCTGACTCGCCCGCGCTGGGCGAAACCAGCCTGTCGCTCACCGCACAATCCCCCCGCGAGATACCCGAATCATAACACAAAGGCTCGTTTCTGGCCGTGCCGGCTCCCATTCTTGGTCGATGCGGAGAGGCTATCACCAAGTCCACCACCCGACCTGTCTGCACCAAGCATCGAACTTCTACGTTCGTATCTACTGCGGTGCGCGCGAGGCTATTCGTCTAGCGCACACAAAGCCGTACTCGTCGCTCCATAGTAGCCATATAGTCCTATTTGCGCCGATTCTACACGCACTGCTCTTGCTCTTTTGAAAAAGCGCCGGTTATACTTTGCCATCCGTCATGTGACGGTTTTCACAGGGGCAAACCCGGCAAACGCCGGTTGGCATGAAGAGCCCGTTACCCTGGTTCTAACTTCCCTCGCGAATCCAGTGGAATAGCTACGTGGGTCGCTCCATTTCTGGCGCCCCATCAATAACATCACTCTGTCGCGCCCTGCAACCCGATGCCCCTGCGGCAGCGCCGCGACTAGCAGGAGTCTCGCCATATGTTATGTTGGCATGGGTCGGTGCAACCCGAATCCAGAGCAAGCGACGTAGACGCGGACCACCCCCTGGCTACGGGGCCACGCTGGCAGCAGAGCCCCATCATCGGACACGACGGGGCAACCCCGAGTCGCCTAATCCAACGAATGCTGACACCTTCAGGAAAACTGAAGCCGCCACGTGGCACTGTCGCGGCTCTCTCAGGGCTGCTTCTGATGGCCGCGGTCTTCATGCCTCTGCCGCTGGACAGGCCTGCGTACGCACGAGAGATCACATCGGGTGCGGTGCAGACTATGGCCACCAACAATGGCCAGGGGTGGCAGCCCGACCCAAACCTTAGCAACAGCATGTCCTCTCTCTTCAACCCAAGCTCATGGGATCAGGGAGGGCAGACCAGCGGTGGCGGTCAAAGTCAGGATACCAACACAACGCAGACGAGTCAGTCATCCACCCAGTCCGCGGCTCCGGCCTCCACATCCGATCAGTCTGCCACCACAGCCCCCGCACCCAACAGGGTCACTGCATCCAGCAGGGGTGGTGATCGTCCTACCCCGGACATCTCCACCCACGCCAAGTTCATCGCCGCGGTGGCTCAGGCAGCTCAGGCTTCCCAATTGGATAGCGGCGTCCCCGCCTCGGTTACGATCGCTCAGGCCATCCTGGAGTCGGATTGGGGCCAGAGCCTTCTGGCGAAGCGAGGCCAGAACTACTTTGGTATCAAGGCGGGAGCGGCCGGACCAGGGCCTGCCGGCGTGATCAGCATGAGCACCTGGGAAGTGATTAGCGGCGCCAACGTGACCGTGAACGACGCATTCAAGGCCTACCACAACCTTTACGAGTCGGTGATGGATCACGGGCGCTTCCTGGCAGACCGCTCTCGATATGCCGCGGCTTTCCAGTATGTCAACGACCCGCGGGAGTTCGCCAGGCAGATCCAGGCAGCGGGCTACGCCACTGATCCGAGCTATGCCACAAAGTTGATCAACATCATGAACAGTTACGACCTCTACCAGTACGACCTGCCTCAGCCGGGGCAGTAACAGGGCGAGTCTCGCGAGCCAATTCGGAGCAGTAGCGACTCAGCGAGGGCGGCCGGACAATCCGGCCGCCCTCGTCTCGCTGCCCAAGAGTCAACTCCGGACATGGTACAATGGGATCAGTGGAGACTGTTGTGCGAGGCCTGATCGGCGGCGCAACCCCACTCTCGTTCGGGTCATCGCGGGGAAGTGTGATTTGGCCTCGGCCGTGAACGGCCGGGCTAACGCCACTGGCCTGCTCGTAGT
>DAHXJB010000615.1:0-5765 GCA_027372455.1 Chloroflexota bacterium
GCCGTACACATGAAGCCGGTGCCAGTGCCGACGTCGGCTATCACGGATCCAGAAGTGAGCTTCGCCCTCGCGATAGCCGCCTCTCTGACCTCCTCGGTGAAGTAACCCTCCCGCATGGTGTCCCACCGGGACGCGACATCCTTGAAGTAGCTCTTCACCGTGCTTCCGCAGCAGCCAGACGCGCTCGATCCGCTGCCGGAGCAGCAGGCAGAGGTGGAGATCTTCGTTGTGGTGGGAGATCCAGATCCGATGACTATCTTCGGTCGTGTTGTGGTGCTACCATCACTTCGGCGAGCCTTGGTTGCCCTGACGAAAGCCGAGATCAATCTGCTTCCCCCAGGAAGCGACAGGTCGGCCGGCACGCAGCACCTCATTTCCTCAGGGACATCCTCCAGACCGTACACCTTCAGCACTTCGAGGTCGATGTTCGCGAAGCCGGCCGAGGCGAGTTTCGCCCGATACTCGTCCTCGGTCAGCGCGCCGGCGACGCAACCGGCCCAAAGGGCTATCATCTTCCGGATCAGCTCCGGCAGCGGCCCGCCCTGCACGACTATGTCCGCCACAGCGAAGCGCCCGCCCGGCTTTAGCACCCTGAACGCTTCCCTGAGGACGGCGTCCTTGTCGGCGGAGAGGTTGATGACGCAGTTGGAGATGATCACGTCCACGCTCTCGTCGGGGAGGGGGATGGACTCAATCTGGCCCTTGAGGAACTCCACGTTGGTCGCGCCCGCCTGCTTGGCGTTGGCGCGGGCAAGCTCCAGCATCTCGTCGGTCATGTCGAGGCCGTAGGCTTTGCCGGTAGGGCCAACACGCTTGGCCGAGAGCAGGACGTCGATGCCGCCACCCGAGCCCAGGTCGAGCACCGTCTCTCCGGGCTTCAGTTCGGCGAGGAGTGTGGGGTTTCCGCATCCGAGTGAGGCGAGCACCGCCTTGTCCGGCAGTTCCTGGATCTGAGAAAGCTCGTACAGCTTGCTCTCGCTTACAGTTGGGCCCGAGCAGCAACCCGTTGCCTGCTGCGACTGGACCCCCCGCGCCGCACTGCCGTATCTCTCGCGCACGGCCTCGCGGATCTCGTTGGCAGTAGCTTCGTCGGGCATCAGGGCACCTCCATCCGAGTGCATAATATTGATATTCATCTATATAGCGAGCAAGCAAAAAGGGGTTACGGGAGCCACGCCCGCACCGCCTCAAGCTTCTCGCGGTTCAGGCTGTAGTACACCCAAAGTCCCCTCCTCTCGACGTTCACCAGCCCCGCCTCTCTGAGCACCTTGAGATGGTGAGACACCGTCGGCTGAGTGAGATCGCAGCAGGCCAGGAAGTTGCAGGCGCACACCTCCCCCTGCTCGATAAGCTGTCTGATGATGGACAGCCGCGTCTCGTCAGCCAGGGCCTTGAAGAGCTTCGCCCCCTTGTCCAACCCGGGGTAGCGCAACTCCGTGGACGATCCCGAGGGTTCGCAGCAACCGGTCTTTCGTTTGATGATATCGATTGGCTTCATGGCGACATCATAGCACTATATCGAAGAATGTCAATATAGTGTGCCTGTCAGGGATGCCGGCGATTCTCGCGCTCAACCTGGGATAGGCCGAAGAGAGGCAAGGACCCTGGTAGCGCACTATTTAATACACATGGCACTGCATATTGTGTCGCAGTATAATTGGGCCGTGGAGGTAATGCAGATGACAAAGACATCGACGCGGTCCGGAAGAACACCCACCACTTCGGTTCGGCTGGAGCGAGATCTGATCGAGCAGATGGACGCGGTGCGGGAGGTAGATCGATTCCCCACCCAGAGCGACTTCATCCGGGAGGCCGTCCGACGGATGGTCCGGGAGGAGCGGCGCAATCAGGTGAGGGAGCGGATTAAGCTGCTGGCCCGGGACGCGGAGGCGATGGAACTGGGTCGGCGGATTGCGAACGCCGGTTGGGATGATGCTGTGGAGCGATGGGACAGAGCAGACCGAGGGGAGGGATAGGTGGAGCCTATCGAGCGAGGCGACCTCTTCCGAGTGGCTTTCAGGGGCGAAGGACATCGCATCGACGGTCCCCACTACGCCGTCGTGGTGTCCGACGAGCCGTACAACTGGCTCTCCACTGTAGTGGTCGTCCCGTTTTCGAGCGGGGCGAGAGCGGACGACATCCACCCGGAGACCACAATCAGCGGCACCAGGACTTGTGCCATGGTGGAACAGGTGCAATCGATCGACAAGAGCAGACTAAAGGAAAAGATCGGCTCTCTCGCGGGAGACGCCGTAATGGATCTGATCGACGAGCAATTGCGATACCTGCTGGCGCTCGACTATTGAGGGAACGTCCGTCCGTACCAGGCCGGCCTCTTCCCACGAACGGATGACGCGAGTGTCAGTGCTCACCGGGGGGGCGCGGGCAGCTACCTTATCACGTCTAACCTTTCAAGAGCCTCGGTAAATCGGCCACGCTGCTTAGGATGTGTGTGTGGGACGTCGCGCCGAGGGTCTCGAGACGGTGCGCTCCACTCAGCACCCCTATCACCCACCCGGCGCCAGCGTTGGTCCCCGCCTTCAGGTCCACGGGAGTGTCGCCGACCGCCGCTACCCTCCGCACGTCGACTGTCCCCGTTCTCATCATGGCCAGGAAGATCATGTAAGGCGCTGGCCGTCCCAGGGGTACTTCCTCTGTGGCCACCTTGCAGTCGAAGATGCCATCGGCCCAGCCCAACCGCTGCAGCATCGGCTCTGTGAGATCAGTGTCCACCGCGCTGGTAGCGGCCACCTTGACTCCCTGCTCCCGCAGCCATCGCATGGTGGCCTCGGCACCAGGAATCTCCTGGGTCGGCCCTTTTTCGTATCCCTCCCTAAGCATGCGTTTGAAGGTGACGTACATCTCCTCCGCAACGGTTTGACTCCACCCAGGGTCCTTGCCGGCGCCGGTTGTCCGTTCGATCAAGCTGTGGAAGGCGGCAACCTTGCCGGCGCCCCGCATCGCCCCGAGGTCGGACTGGGTAAATGGGATGGAGTACTGGGTCAGGGCGCTCTTGAGGGCATTCTCCATCGCCCCGGTATCCTTCACAACGGTACCCATCAGGTCGAAGACTACTAGATCAAGGGGAACTGTTGGCACTAGGGGTACACCTCCTTGTCGAAAACCCTCATGTCGTGCCCGGGCAGGGCGTGGGTGGCGCGTCCGGCGATCGCCTTGAGGCTCTCCCAGGATGCAATGGCATCTGTGAATCGGCCGGGGGGGATCAGTGGCATCCGGGCTTCCGGATCGCCGCGCAGGTTTTCGTACACCATTACAGCGTCGCCCGCAATGACATAGGGACCACGTTCGGTCCGGACCTCCACGGCCTGGTGCCCGGGGCAGTGTCCAAAAGTCGGGAACACGGTTATCCCGGGCAGCACCTCTCTCTCGCCGTCCACCAACTCGAACTCCAGCCCTTTGAATGGTGCTTCGAGCCCCAGTTGATAAGCCTCGTAGGATCGGTAGTACTGCGGGATCGGGTCCAGGGCAAAGGCCAGCTCCTGTCGATGGACTATCTGCCTGGCGTTCTTGAACGCCTTCATGTTGTGGGTGTGATCCCAGTGCAAGTGTGTCAGGATCAGCACGGCCACCTCGTTTGGATCGATCCCCAGTTTGCGTACCTGGCTGGGCATGTCCTGTCCTGGCTCCTGGATGCCATCGTGGTGCCACCTGCTGGCCCGCTCGCTGTCGGCCATCCCGGTGTCGACCAGGATCGGGTAAGGACCTCCCTCGATCACCCACGCTGTCGCCGGGATCACCACCTCCTTGCCCACGCCTCGCCCCCAGGTGAGGTAGGCGCCCTGGTCGACCTTCATGGTCCCGGTGAGTACCGGCCTGATGCGGTAGATGCTCTCAGCCATTGTTGCTACCTCAGTATCTTGGTCCCACCGGAGGAGGAGGCGAAACGAAGCACCTCCTCCTTGGTGAAGTAGGCGAAGTCCTTTGGGATGGAGTGCTTCAAAATGCTCATCGCATCTCCGATCTCCACCGCTCGCTGGAGATCGTTCTCCGCGAGGTAGCCGTACAGGAAGCCGGCAGCGTGGGCATCCCCCGAGCCCACCCTGTCGATCAGTTCCAACTCCGTGACCCGTCCCTTGTACAACCGATCTGCGAGGGCGATGCTCCGCCAGCTGCCGCGCAGCACCGTCGGAGCCTCCCTGATCGTCACGGCGACGATGCCGATCCCGAACTCCTTCTTCATCCAGGCCGCGTTCTCCTCCGGGGTTCCCTTCAGATTGAAGACCAACTCGAGGTCATCGCTGGTGGTGATCAGGATATCCAGAAGAGGGAAGACCCTGGAGAGATATGCTCGTGCCTCATCGGCGCTCCAAAGGCGAAATCGAAAGTTGAAGTCGAAGCTGTTGATCGTGCCGAGGTCTCGGGCCAGCTTGAGCACGACCTCCATGGTCTCCCGGCAGTTGGCTCCGAGGGCGGGAGTGATGCCGCTGGAGTGCAGTAGCCTGGTGCTGGATAGGAGAGCTTCCAGGTCCCAATCCGAAGGCCGCATTGTGGTGGTGGCACAGTGCTGTCGGTCGTACACTGTCTCGCTGGGGCGAGGACTGGCTCCCATCTCCACATAGTAGATGCCCAGGCGGCTGTGCGGGACCCAGGAGACGTGGCTCATGTCCACCCCGTGGGCCCTGGTGAGGGTCACGACCTTCCTGCCCAGGGCGTTGTCGGGCAGCTTGCCGAACCAGGCGCTCCTCAGCCCCAGCCTGGCTGTTCCCACGGAGAAGGAGAGCTCGCTCCCCCCCACGCTCATCTCGAGCATGGTGGCCTGCTCCAGCCGTTCGAAGTTGGGCGGAGTCAGCCGCAGAGCTGCGTCTCCCCAGCAGACTACGTCGTATTTCTTGTCCACCTAATTCCTCCCCAAAATCTAACGCTCTTCGCCTGAGAGCAACCTCCGAAAGGGTCGGAAACGGGCGCTCCTATCCTCGCCTCATCCGGTTCTTCTTGCCGATCAACTCCTCTAAGAGCGCTACTGCCGTTTCGGCATATGGTGGGTCGTTGATGTGGCAATCTACCTCCACGTACTTGGCTCGATCGCTGAGCCTCTCCTTGATCGTTCGCGCAAAGGCCCGGTCGGATTCCGGGTCGTAAAGGGGATGGCCCTCCCTGCTAGGGAAGGAGAAACCCCTCAGCGGAACCACCACCGCGGCTGGGCCGGTTGCACGGTTGAGCCTCTCAGCTATCACAGAGGCTACCTGGACCATCTCCTCTGCCGTGACGCGGCACAGGGTCATCTCGGGCGTGTGGCGGTAGGCCAGACGGTGCCTGTGCTCTGCCGGTATCTCGTCTGGAGGGCCGAGCACCAGGAAGTCATTCCCTCCCGGACCCACCACCTGGGGCAATCCCAACCTTCCCGCGGTCTCGAGCCGGTTGGGAGCTCCCATCATGTCGTTGAACAGGTGGCCCGAGATCTCGTGGGCCGAGAGGTCGAGCACGGCGTCCCCTATTCCCTGCTCGAGCAACTGCTCCATGGCAGGCCCTCCCGTCCCGTTAGGATGAAACATGACGACCTCGTACCCATGCTGATCCAGGATCGCCTTCGCTCTCATTAAACAGGGAGTGGTGGTCCCAAACATGGTGCCAAGGATGATCGGTCGATCACTACGCTCGATCCCCTGCTCCACTTCGGCCATGCCACAGATAGCCGCTGCCCCGTTGGCCAACGCCTTTCGCACGATCGGGTTGAGTCCCAGGATGTCGGCCACCGAGTGCATCATCGTGAGATCCTTGGTGCCCATGAAAGTCCCAAAGTAGTG
>DAHXJB010000007.1:0-8305 GCA_027372455.1 Chloroflexota bacterium
CGCTGTGCAATCTCCAGCGCTGCCTCGTATGATTCCATTGCGGCTTGAGGGTTGCCTGAGTCTCGGCGGAGATCACCGATTCCGGCAAGGACGAAGGCCTCGATACGAAGCCGGCCGCTTTGCCGCGCCATCGCGAGAGCTTCCTCCAGGATCGGCAGTTCGGCCGAGTACTCGCCGGTGTAGTAGTGCACCAAGGCTATACAGTTCATCACCTCGGCGGTGGATCCCGCGTTTCCCAATCGCTTGGAGGAAGTGAGCGCTCGCTGGTAGTACGAGGTCCCGCGAGCCAGGTCCCCGGTTCGAACCGAAAGGATTCCCATTGACTGGCAGATGGTGGAGATCCCCGCTTCGTCTCCCCATTTCTCGTAGATCTCCAGTGCCTTCTGCAACTCTGCCGATGCCTGTACAGGCTGCCCCTGGGAGGCGAGGCAGATGCCTATGTCCCGATGAGCCTCCGCCGCGACGCGAGAATCGGGATCGCTCTGCAAATCCAACGCTTCCCTGCACAGCGCCAGGGCTTCGCCGGTTCGACCTTTCAACCTGAGTACGATGCTCTTGACGGTGAGCACACCGCCGACTGCCTCGGGCTGCAGCAGCCTACGATATCTCTCCGACGCCCTATCGAGGTGAGGTACCGCGCGGTCGAGCTGTCCCGACCAGATGTAGGTCCTGGCGAGGAGGACGCCGAGCTTTGGCCTCGCGTCAAGCTCCGGGGCCGGTAGAGACTCCAACCAGTGGTTTAGGGTCCGCCAGCGACCAGAACCCACCATCTCATCCGCTATTCTCTCGGCTAAGGCTGCGGCCGCCGAATGATCGCCTGCTTGCTGATAGTGGCTGAACGCGTTGTCCCACTCACCTTGGGACTCGCTCATCTCGGCGGCCCGGCGATGCAGGTGAGCGTAGAGTCTAGGGTCCTCGTTCTTCAGCTTGGTACGGAGAAACTCGTGGAACAGGTTGTGGTAGCGATACCATTCGCCTGGGCCTTCCAGGGCTGTCACAAAGAGGTTGGCTCGGACCAGGTAACGGAGCATTTCCGCGGCTGTGCCGGCCGCGAACAGTTCGTCGCACCTCTCCGGTGACATCTGCGTTAGCACGGAAGAGCTTAGCAGAAACTGTTGCGCTTCCGGCTGTTGCTGGAGGTAGGCCTCGTTGGCCAGATAGTCGAAGAGCGGACTTCCTGCCCCCTTCGCCTTGATCAGGTTCTCCACCAGCCCCATCCAAAGGGTGTGGGTTGTGAGCAGGATGCCGGTGATCCAACCCTCGGACGCCTCCGCCAACTCCTCTGCCTGATTGGCCCGCATCACCAGCTTGAAGTTATCCCTCAGTAGTTGGGTCAGCTCGTCGGTGTTGAACCTCAGGTCGGCGGTTCCGAGACCGGCAACCTGTCGCTGGGCTGCCAACCTGGAGAATGTGAGCCGCGGTATGGTGCGGGTGGAGAGCAACAGATGACAATTGTCCGGCAGGTAGTAGATCAACAGATCCAGAGCCGAGTTGACGACCTCGCTGCCATCTGCCCAGTGGAAATCGTCCAGGATCCAGAGAAAATAGTCAGGGATGTCCGACTGGATCTCGTTGGCCAGGGATGCCACGATGGAGTTGACGTCGCGGCCGGCATCCTCGAGGGACCTCAGTAGGGCTTCGGTTTGGCTGCCGAACGTGGGATAAAGCTGGCGAATCGAAAGAATGAGGTACTCGAAGAAGCTTCTGGGGTCGGCATCCGACGCGTCCATGGAGTACCAGCAGACGGGGAGATCCACTTCATGGGCGAAGTCTATCAGGAGGGTTGTTTTGCCATAGCCTGCCGCGGCGGAGAGAACGATCAGCCGTTTGTCCACCTGCTGGTGAAGAAAATCCACCAATCTGGATCGACGAAGGATGTCTGGGCGCCGCTGAGGCAACCTGATCTTGGTGAGAAATGCAGGGTAACCCATAACCGGCAGAACCCCCCCGCCGCTCGGTTATACCGCGGCCGGCTGGCCGCTCAACCGCGTTTTCAGCCTTCCCCCTTTTCGTCAGGGCTATTAAGGCCGCTACACATGCCAAGTTGCATGAAATGAGCTGTTGAGAAGGCACAGAGGCGACTGGCAAGGAAGACTGCAAGAGTATAGCATTGTGACAACGCCTTGCAAACGCGGTTCCCCTTTGCTACTATCCCATCCACTGCGCTTCCAATCGTCCTTTCTGGGTTTTCCCAGCTAGAATCGAGGAAAGAGACATTCCGCTTGTAAGGTTTTTCCCGCAAGGTAAAGACGTAGAGGTCCAGTCTGGGACAAACCTGCTCGACGCCGCAAGGATCGCTGGCATCGAAATCGGGATCCCGTGCGGTGGTCAAGGCAGGTGTGGCCGCTGCAAAGTCCAGGTGGCGCTCGGACAGGTGAGCTCGCCTCCCACCGCTTTGATCAAGCAGTCGTTGGCCGCGGAGGGGTGGGTGGTCGCGTGCCAGAGCATTGTTCGCGAGGATGTCACCGTGATGGTGCCTCCTCAGCGGGGACGCGAGGTGCCCGTCGGCGAGTCGCGGGCTGATCGTGTGGCCCTTCCGGCGGGGTGGCAGGGACGCATCGACCCGTCGGTGGGTGCTGTGGCCTTGACCATTGAGCCGCCGAGTCTAGAGGACAACACAGATGACTACAGCCGCCTGCTGCGTGAGATGGCCCGACTCGGTTTGAATGGCCTTTCAGTCGACCTGAGGACCCTTCGAGGCCTTCCGGAGTTGCTGCGGGCCGCCAACTGGCAGGTCACAGTCTACTACGACAACGTCGAGTCCGCGGATTCGCGTCGGTTGATCTCTGTGGTTCCCGGGGATCGAACCGACCGTCTGTTTGGGGTCGCCGTGGATATCGGCACCACCACGGTAGTGGTGTATCTGGTGGATCTCCGCTCAGCGAAGCTGCTGCAGGTTGCTTCTGCTTACAACGGCCAGATCGCCCGAGGAGAGGATGTCATCTACAGGATCGTCTACTCTCTCAAGGGCGAGAACCTGAAGGAGCTGCAGCAGTTGGTGGTTGACACCATCAATGGATTGCTGGCGGAGGTACTGCGAAAGGCAGCGGTGAAGCCTGAGGAGGTAGTTCAGGTCGTGGCTGCCGGGAACCCTACGATGAGCCATCTGTTCCTGGGGATCAGCCCTCGCTACCTTCGGGAACAGCCCTATATTCCGGCGGTGAACCAGTACCCCTCAGTGGTTGCCTCGGAGTTGGACATCGCGGTTAATCCCAATGCAAAGGTGCTTACCATACCCGGTGTCGCCAGCTACGTGGGTGGAGACATCACGGCTGGGGTGCTGAGCTCCGGCCAGTGGAAGACCGACAAGCTGACCATGTTCATCGACGTGGGGACCAACGGAGAGATAGTGCTTGGGAACTCCGAATGGCTCATCACCTGCGCCTGCTCCGCGGGACCGGCCTTCGAGGGCGCGGGTGTGCAGCACGGCATGAGAGCGACCGTCGGGGCGATCGAGAAGGTTGAGATCGATAGGGCTGACTTCGAGGCGCGCTTCCACGTGATCGGAGACGTGCCCGCGAGAGGCATATGCGGCTCGGCCATGATCGACCTGCTCGCAGAGATGTTCCTTTCCGGTGTGATCGACCGGGGTGGCCACATGAATTGGAAGCTGGGTACTCCACGGATACGGCAGGGTGACCACGGTGGCGAGTATGTGGTTGCCTGGGCTGGCGAGACCGCTGATGGGCAGGACATCGTGATCACCGAGGTGGACATAAACAATCTGCTGCGGACCAAAGCTGCCATCTATGCCGGCTTCTCCGTGTTGGTTAGCAGCATGGGACTCGGCTTCACCGACATCGAGCAGGTGCTGATCGGTGGAGGCTTCGGAAGGTACATCAACGTGGAGAAGGCGACACAGATAGGCCTGCTACCGGATCTACCTTGGGAGACCTTCCATTATCTGGGCAATACCTCGGCTCTGGGTGCCTATGCCTCCCTTGTTTCACGGGAGGCCAGGGAAGTCGCACAAGAGACTGCCCGGAAGATGACCTACCTGGAGTTGTCCGCGGACAATCGTTTCATGGAAGAGTACATATCGGGGCTCTTCCTTCCCCACACCGACCTGGCTGCTTTCCCCTCGGTGGAGAAGCTGCTGAGCCAGACAGGTTAGAGGGGCGCGGCTCTGCTTCGTAGTAACGACCTCGGTTGCTCGTGTCCGGACGATAGCAATGCGGCGAGGACTGAAGTCGTTACTACGGATGCACCCGCTCTCGTGCGCTGGCCTGGTCCAGGTCGACGATCCTCACACCCGCTACGTACGGCTTCGTTCGATAGCTGGTGGCTCTCTCCAGCTTCTGCACGGTGTCGGACACCCTCTCCGAGGCCTGAATGAGTTGCTCGAGGTAGGGTCGCAGATCGTCCTTGGCCGGGTCTCGCCTGGTCAGTAACTCCGCGGTACTTATGATGATGGTCAGGGGTTGGTTCAACTCGTGGGCGATGCCACCGGCAAGTTGAATGACGGTGTCGTCTCGCGCTGCCTGCTCGGCAAGTTGCTCGGTCCGCTTATGGAATCGAATGATGAGGAGGGTTCCCGCTAGCCCAAAGACCCAGGCTGAGCCCGCCACGATTGCATGGTAAGCCACACTGCTTAACCCGGGAACGATATTGTCGTGGACGAACACCCAGGCGGTGAAGGTGGAGAAACCGATGAGGGTCATTGCCCAAAGACGAACCGAAAACGACATCAAATCCTCCGGTCCGACACAACGACCGCTGAACTCCTCGCTGCGCTGCCGAGGAAGCGGCTGCGAGTCTGGATGGTCTTGGGGTCAATGTAAGCGTCGCTGCTCGACCGGGCCCCCAAAGGATGATAACAGCTAGCAGGCCGCTTAACAATGCGACCTTGACAAGAAAAGTAGCTAGCATATACTGAACAGGTCATAATCCCCAGCTTACCGGTTACCGCATTGGCTTTATGTGCCAGCAGGCTATTGAGCGTTGTCTGATGAGAGGGCGACTGCCCTGCCCTGGCTGTTGACCGTGCTGGATCCTGGGACCAAAGGAGGTGAGGAGCGAAGCTGCTTCCTCGGCTACCCGACGCGGGGCGGCGGACGAGGGGCAGCGGCAGAGGAACAAGTGAACAGCCGGTGCAGATTACCCCATAGCGTCAATGGAGACGATTATTGGGGACCTCCTTGGTCTCATGACCATCGTTTTCCGACGTTTTCCTCTTACCACCTGCGAAGAGCCGGACTATGCCTTTGCTCGTCAGAAGGACAGCTACTTGAAGGAGACGATTATGGGTGATCTAGGCAGGAAAATCTCTCCGCCCATAGTGTTGGGCAAAGGGAGTGGGCGGACCATAGATCCAGCGGCCTCGGAGATGCTGGAGATCGCCAGCCTGGACGGGGTCTCCACGGCCTTCAGCCGCGCTGAGCAGATGAAGCCGTGTCCGATTGGCCAGGATGGTGCCTGTTGCCGCGTGTGCTACATGGGACCATGCCGGCTCGTGGGGAAGGACCCCGATTCGATGACGGGGATTTGCGGGGCCACCCTTCCAACCATCGTTGCCCGGAACCTATCTAGGGCGGTGGCCGGAGGTAGTGCCGCGCACTCCGACCATGGTCGCGACCTGGCGATGGCTCTGTTGGCTGCCGCCAAGGGCGAGGCCCCCAGTTACGAAATCAAGGACGTTCGTAAGCTTGTTGCAACGGCAACATTGATGGGTGTGCCAGTTGACGGCCGGAGCAAGGAGGAGATCGCCGCCGACGTAGCAACTCGAGCGCTCGCCAACTTCGGGCAGCAGACCGGCGAGGTAATCTATGCCGCTCGGGCCCCGAAGAAACGCCAGGAGTTGTGGCGCCGGTTGGGAGTGATTCCGAGGGGCATCGACCGCGAGATCGTTCAGAGTATGCATGCCACCCACATGGGGGCTGATCAGGACGCCGATCACATCCTGATGCAGACGGTGCGTACCTCTCTGGGCGACGGCTGGGGCGGCAGCATGCTTGCCACCGACATCTCGGACATACTGTTTGGCACCCCGGAGCCGATCCGCAGCCGGGCCAACCTCGGCGTTCTAAAGGAAGATCAAGTGAACGTCGTGGTCCACGGCCATGAGCCCACCCTCTCAGAGATGATCGTGGTGGCCTCCATGAATCCCGAGTTGATCGAGTACGCCAAGTCCAAGGGGGCCCAGGGGATCAACCTGTCCGGCATCTGCTGCACGGCCAATGAGGTGCTGATGCGCCACGGTATCCCGCCGGCAGGGAACTTCCTGGATCAGGAACTCGCGATCCTGACCGGAGTCGTCGACGCCATGGTGGTGGACATCCAGTGTGTAATGCAGGCGCTGGTACCGCTCTCCCAGCAGTTCCATACCAAGCTGATTACTACCTCCCCCAAGGCTAGGATCGAGGGCGCGACTCACATTCAGTTCAACGAGCACGACGCGCTGGCGATCGCCAAGCTGATCATCAGAACTGCCATTGATAACTACCCTAACCGCTTCAAGAAGGCTCACATTCCCGAGCACACTTCCGACCTGGTGGCCGGTTTCTCCCATGAGTACGTGGAGTACATGCTGGGCGGCCGCTACAGGGCCTCTTTCCGACCGTTGAACGATGCCATCATCGATGGCCGGATCCAGGGAGCGGTAGCCATCGTTGGCTGCAACAATCCCAGGGTGGTCCACGACCAGGCTCATTACAACCTGGTGAGAGAGTTCATCGCCAACGATTACCTGGTGGTGCAGACCGGATGCGGGTCGCTGGCCAGCGCTAAGTACGGGCTGCTCACCGGCGAGGCGATGGATTACGCCGGTCCGGGCTTGCGGTCCATCTGCGAGGCCACGGGCATGCCTCCGGTCCTCCACCTGGGCTCCTGCGTGGACAACAGTCGCATTCTCACCATACTCACAGCGATGGTGGAAGAGGGCGGTATGGGTGATGATATCAGCGATCTGCCCGCCGTCGGTATGGCTCCCGAGTGGATGAGCGAGAAGGCCCTCGCCATTGGCACCTACTGCGCGGCCAGCGGCGCCTACGTTCTCTTTGGGGTTACCTCGCCTGTCAAGGCCAGCAAGGCCGTGGTGAACATGATGTCGACGGGCTGGGAAGAGAAGTTCGGCGGGAAGATGGAGTTCGAGGCCGACCCGGCCAAGATGTACGAGAAAGCCGTGGAGCACATCCAGAAGAAGAGAAAGGCACTCGGTATCGACACCAAGCAGGAGCGGGTGCTGTTCGATATGGAGGCAAGGAGGGAGCTTCGTGTCTAAGATCATCGCTACCGCAGCTATAGAAGGGGCTCATGCCTACGTAGCCAGGGCCGAGGCAAAGCTGCATGAGGCCATCGATGCGAAGGGTCCCAACGAGCCGGTGGTTCTACCCAATACTGGCTACTTTCTGCCTGTGATTTATGGTTTCACGGGTCGTAAGGTGACGAAACTGTCGGACCTGGAGCCGGTGATCGCTCTGGCGAAGGACTTGCTGCCCGCGGTTCCCTCCGAGCAGCTCTGGCTTCCCTATCTGGGCGAAACTCTGGATGCCGGTGTGGCGACCCTGTTTGCAGAGGAGACCATCGAGTCTCTGAAGTACGTCATCGGTCCCAACCCGGTGGATGGCATCTACCTGGGAGCCGCCGACGATGTGATCCTGCGCCAGAGGGGTGTGGAGTTCGTGGATGGCACGGCCCCCGGCTTCGCCGCTGTGGTCGGTCCCGCACCCTCCAACGAGGTGGCGGTGAAGCTAGCCCGAGAGATGCAGGAGAAGAACCTGTACGTGTTCATCGCTGGCTCCGATGAGAACGGTCGCACCTTCGCGGACCAGCTGGACGAAGAGGGGGTGCAGCTGGGCTGGGATACCCGGCTAGTGCCTTTTGGACGGGATGTCTCTGCCCACATCTACTCCCTGGGCTTCGCTACCAGGGCGGCCCTCTCCTTCGGCGGCGTTACCGCGGGCGACTACAAGAAGATGCTGCGCTACAACAAGTACCGCATCTTCGCCTTCGTTCTAGCCCTCGATCACGTGGATCGGGAAAAGTATGCCACAGCCGCCGGGGCGATCAGCTACGGCTTCCCGACCATCGCCCACACCGACATCCCGCAGATCCTCCCGCGTGGGGTCACGACTTACGAGCATGTGGTCAGCAATGTACCCTGCGAGGAGATCGTGGCCAAGGCGATCGAGGTCCGCGGACTGAAGATTCTCATCACCAGGATCCCAATCCCGGTGGCATACGGGCCGGCATTCGAGGGGGAGCGGGTCAGGAAGGAGAACCTTCGGCTGGAGTTCGGCGGCCGTCGAGGCCACTGCTTCGAGTACCTGCGAATGCGGGACATGAGCGAGGTCGAGGACGGCAAGAT
>DAHXJB010000018.1:0-1979 GCA_027372455.1 Chloroflexota bacterium
GTCCCTGGTGCTCTGCTTCCCTACGCTGGTACTACCCAGTTCAGGTTCACAGGGTCGGCGGCAAAACCGCCTCTCAGCAAGTACGCTCCCCTAGCAGACGCCTTATTCAGTTTTTCGGCGAGGGCAATAGTAGCATGACAGAGGGCCGAAAACAATGCTTGACAAGCCTCCCAGGTCGCCCTATATTGTATCGCGAAACGGGGTTTCACCATCTGGAAGTATTCTCCTCCCTTCACCCAGCGGCATCCACCGCCAGTTCTGCTGACGAGGTTGTCAGGTGACAGGCACTTCGCGAAGAAAAGTCAACGAAGGCTCCTCCACCTCAAAGACTACCGTCCAGTCGGTAGAGCGAACCCTCGACATTTTGGAAGCCCTGGCGAAGGTGGGCGAGACAGGCATCGCCCAGTTGAGCAACCAGGTGGGCCTGCACGCCAGCACCGTCCACCGTCTTCTCTCCACCCTGATCGCTCGGGGATACGTCCGCCAGAACCCGGAATCGGGCCGCTACCTCCTCGGATTGAAACCGTTGGACGTGGCACGGGCAGTGAGGGACCATCTGGATCTCCGGATGGAAGCCATACCCGTCCTGCAGGAGCTGATGCGGAGGAGCGGCGAAACCGCCAATTTGGCCGTGATGGACGATCACCAGATCGTTTACCTGGAGCAGGTATCGAGCCCGGGCTGGATGCTCAGGATGTTCGTGCAGGTGGGTGCGCGGGCACCGCTGCACAGCACCGCCTCCGGCAAGGTCCTCTTGTCCGCTCTCCCCGACGAGGAACTCGATCGAATGCTCCACTCCTACCGTCTGATCCCCTATGCCAGCCGCACCATCGTCGACACCGGCATTCTCATGGCCGAGTTGGAGGAGGTGCGGCGCCAGGGGTATGCCACCGACTACGGCGAGCAGGAGGAGGGGGTTAGCTGCATAGCAGCGCCGGTGCGAGACCACACGGGGAGAGTGCTGGCGGTCATCAGCATCTCCGGCCCGTGGATCCGGATCACCCCGGAGCGGGTTCCCCTGCTGGTGCCTTCAGTACAGGAAGCGTGCGCCCGCTTATCGGCAGCGCTGGGATACGATCCGGCTTATCACGCGGTAGTCAACGCAGCAGTTTTGACACGAGGAGGTGGAGCATGAGGATTGCGTTGATCGGCCAGGCAGCCTTTGGCGAGAAGGTCCTGGAAGCTCTCCTCAAGGAAGGCGAGGAGATAGCCGTCGTCTACTGTCCGCCGGATGCGCCAAACGGGAAGCAGGATTCCCTGGGCGAGTTGGCGGAGAAGAGTGGGATCCCCGTCAGGAAGCCGGCCCGGATGCGCAACCCCGAGGTGTTCGAGGAGTACAAGTGCTTCGATCCCGAGCTGAACGTCATGGCCTTCGTCACCGACATCGTGCCGATGACGATGATCCGGTACCCCAAGCTGGGAACCATCCAGTACCATCCTTCCATTCTCCCCCGACATCGTGGCGGCAGCGCCATCAACTGGGCGGTGATCAACGGAGAGACCAAGACCGGCCTCAGCATCTTCTGGCCCGACGAGGGTCTGGACACCGGTCCGATCCTGATGCAGAAGGAAGTGGCCATCACGCCCGACGACACCCTGGGCTCGGTGTACTTCAACAAGCTGTTCCCCCTGGGCGTCGAGTCGATGGTGGAGTCGGTGAAGCTGGTCAAGGCGGGGAAGGCGCCCAAGGTCGATCAGGATCTGAGCGAGGGCGAGTACGAGCCCCTCTGCAAGAAGATGGCGATCGACTGGATCTATCCCATCAACGTCGTCTACAACGTGATCCGTGGCTGCAACCCGTCGCCCGGCGCCGGCACTCTGTACAAAGGGCAGCCGCTCAAGATCTTCGACTGCGAGAAGAGGAACGTGAGCGGCCCTGCGGCACCAGGGACGATCCTGGAGATAGCCGGCGACGGCTTCCTGGTAGCGGGCAACGGTGGAAGCATCTTCGTCAAGCGGGTTCAGCCCCAGGGTTCCCC
>DAHXJB010000040.1:0-6955 GCA_027372455.1 Chloroflexota bacterium
GGTCCAGGACGGCCCGCAGGTAGTCCGCGACGGCAGCGGCCACGATCCCCTGGGCTGCCGCCCAAAAGGCGAACACCCCCACCGGGAAGGCCAAACGGGAGAGATTGACTCCCTCCATTCGGCGCCCCAGCAGCACGACCAGGGTGCCTCCCTCCATAAGCCCGCCGACGGCATTGGCCAGGGCAAGTCCGCCGAAGGAAAGGTGGCGCATAAGCACGAGGCTGAGTACGACGTTCACCAGGAAGGCGGCGAAGGCCACGGTCACGGGCGTCCGGGTATCGTGGAGGGCGTAGAAAGCCCTGTCCACTATCTCGGTAGTGGCCCAGCCGGCGAGGCCGAGGGCGTAGAAGGAGAGGGCGTAGGCAGTGGCGCTGGTCGCGGCCGGAGTGAAATCGCCGTGCTGCAGCAGTAGCGCCACGATCGGCTCGCCCAACACGATCAGCCCGACGCTGGCGGGAATGGTCAAATAGAGGATCAGTCTGAGAGCGGAGACGACGGTGCGCTGCAGCGCCTCCAACTCGGACAGGGCGCTCTGCTCGGCAAGGGTGGGAAACACCGCGGTGGAGATGGCCATCGCGAAGACACCCAACGGCAGCATGGTAAGCATCCAGGCGTAGTCGAGAAAGGCGAGGCTGCCGGATGGTAGCTGGGACGCCAACACCACATTAACGAGGTAGTTGATCTGCACCACCCCGAGCCCCAGGGTCCTGGGGATCATCAACCGGCCCACCTCTCGGACCCCCTCGTGAGCGAAATCGAGGACCGGGCGGAACTGCATCCTCTCTCTCACCAGGCCGGGGACTTGGATCAGCAGGTGCATCAGAGCCCCCACCGCTGCGCCGATGGCGAGCCCGTAGACACCCATCCGACTCCCCAGCAGGATGGCTCCCAGGATGATGGAGATGTTGTAGATCATGGGTGCCAGCGAGGCCAGGAAGAAGCGATTGAACGAGTTCAGAACGCTGGAAACGAAGGTGCTGACGGCGAATATCACCGGGGAGAAAAGGAGGATCCTGGCAAGATTAGCCGCCAACTGTTGGCTCTCAGGATCCCACCCCGGGGTAAACAGGGCCATCACCTGGGGGGCAAAAACCATGAGCAGCAATGATATAGGGGTCATGATCACCGCGGCGATGGTGATCAGGGAACTGGAGAGTCTCCACGCCCGATCCATGTCGTTTCGGGCCAGATAGGCGGCGAAAACCGGAATAAAGGCGGAAGCCACCGCCCCACCGGCCAGGACCTGGTACATGGTATCGGAGATCCGGATGGCCGCCAGGTAGGCCTCGTAGTCGCGAGTGGCGCCGAACTGATTGCTGATGACCATGGTGCGCACCAGCCCGAGGACCCGACTCCCAACGTACCCGGCCATCAGTATGGCAGCCCCGACCGCCAGGCTGCGACTTCCGCGGGCGGTCTCAGCGTTGGACATGGCTTACCCGAGGCATGAGGAGTGTCAGCAGAACGGCAGCGAGGGCGGCCGTGGCCCCTCCAAGCAGGAAGGGGGCCGAGGACCCGACCCTATCCCACAGCTGTCCGGCCAGAAGGCTGGCAAGAAGAGCCATTCCGCCGAGAGCGCTATAGTAGAAACCGAGGGCGGTCGCGCGGGAATCGGCAGGAGCGAAGTCGGAGATAAGGGCCTTGCCGACACCATCCGTCATGGCCATGTAGCCACCGTACAGGGCAAAGAGCCCCCAGACGTAGCTGCCGCCGGGCACGAGCCCGAAGCCGGTGTACACCAGCGCGAACAGCGCCATCCCCATGGCGATCACATCCCTTCGCCCCAATCGATCCGAGAGGATACCCATCGGGGTCGAGAGGAGGGCGTAGACAACGTTGAACAGCGTGTAGGCCAGCACCACCTGCTGAGTGTCCAGTCCCAGCTTGCCGGCCCGCAGCACCAGGAAAGCGTCGCTGGAGTTGCCGAGGGCGAACAGCATGCTCACCCCAATGAAAACCAGGTAACCCTTGCCGGGCGTAAATCGGGCGCGGCTCACCACCTGCTTCACCGCACCCTTGTGCCCAGTTTCCCTCGCCTGCTTGATCAGAAAAAGCGAGATCACGCCCGGGATGAAGGCCAGGACGAATACCTTTCTCAGGTCACCCCCCAGGATGCCCAGGGCCGAAAAGGCAAGAAGCGGACCGACCACGGCCCCCGTGGTATCCAGGGAGCGGTGGAAGCCAAAGGCTCGGCCTCGGCTTTCCTGGCTGCAGGACTCGGCGATCAGGGCATCCCGAGCGGGGGTGCGGATGCCTTTCCCAAATCGGTCGGCAAAGCGGGCGAAGAGCACCAGGGGCCACGCGTAGGCCAGGGCAATCAGCGGCTTGGAGCAGGCGGAGAGTCCGTAACCGACGTACACGAATGGCTTCCGCTGGCCGAGACGATCGGAGAAGAAACCGAAGAACACCCGCAGGAGGCCGGCTGTAGCCTCCGCTACGCCCTCCACCAACCCGACGACCGAGGCTGGCACTCCCAGGACCGACGTAAGGAAGATCGGTATCAGCGGATAGACCATCTCGTTGCTGACGTCAGTGAAGAAGCTGACCAGTCCCAGCATGAAGACGTTTCGGCTAATGCCGGGCACGAGAGAGCGTTCGAGTGCAGCTGCCGAGGCACTGTCCCCAGACCCTGGTGCAGCGGTTGATGCCATCGTTCGGGTACCTCCTTTGGGCAGAGGCTCGCTTTGGAGCAATGGAAGAGAAGGTAGCAATCGCCGAGAAAGGATATCACAATGCGCGGGTACAGGCTGTGCGCGAGCGCGCACCATTTCCTCGTGCCCGAGGATTCACACCACGCCGCTGTCGATCTTGCCCAGCTTGCGGACCCTCTCGACCACGGCCTCGTGGGCCTGGTCTTCCAGCGTGTCGTCAAGTGGGGCCAGCGCTTCCAGGAAGCCGTTGCGGCGACGCAGCGCCGCGAGCAGCAGATGGTCGGTGAACCACGGGTTCTTGGGCAGGAGCGAGCCGTGCAGATAGCAGCCGAAGGCATTTCGGTATATGGCGCCCTCGGTACCATCCTCTCCATTGTTGCCAAAGCCCGAGAGAACGCGACCCAGAGGTTGGCATCCGGATCCCAGAAAGGTCTTGCCGCTGTGGTTCTCGAAGCCTACCAGGGTGCGAACGCCGCTCCCCAGGTCACACTGCACCAGGACGTTGCCGATGCAACGCTTGTTACCGGCCACCGTCCAGGCGTCGAAGAGGCCGATCCCCTCCAGGGTTTCTCCCGTGTGAGTACGGAAGTACTTGCCCAGCAGCTGATAGCCCCCACAAATGCTGAGCAGCACACCGCCCTCCTCCACGAACCGATGGACGGCCGCCGCCTGCACGGAGCGAAAGTCGCCGGCCACCAAGAGCTGCTCCTTGTCCTGGCCGCCACCGAAGAAGAGCAGATCGCAGCGGTCCGGGTCCAGCCTATCTCCCAGGCCGGCGGGAACGACCTCGATATCGATCCCACGCCAACGGGCGCGCTGCACCAGGGAGATGATGTTCCCCCGATCCCCATAGATGTTCATCAGATCAGGATAGAGATGGCAGAGAATGAGCTTCATGTCATCGAGTCCGATCAATCTTCCCAGAAGGGCGGCAGGTGGCCAGCCTCCACGAGTTTGCCCCTCACTTCCAGCATGGCAGTGTAGGTGGGAAGCAGATAGAGGGTTTCACCCTCGGGGGTCACCAGCAGGGCCTGCTGAAGCGCCGTGGAGCTGTCGGGCTGCACCGAGATCAGCGCGGGCTCGACACCCGCGTACTTCAGCCTGACCGCCATGTCCGCTGCCCTCAGACCCGAGGTTATCGCGAACTGCACTCGGCCGGCGAGCATCTCGAAATCCACGTCCCACAGCCAGGAAACGTCGGTCCCATCGGCGAACAGATCGTTGATGACGATCATCAGCCCCTTCTGGCCGGGGTCTCTCAGGATGGTGGAGAGCACTTCATTGAAACCCACCGGGTTCTTGACCAGCGCCAGGAAGAGCTGCCTCCCCTGAAGCTGCACCCGCTCCACCCTGCCGAAGGCCGCCGAGAAGCCGGCGAGACCCGAGCGGACGGTGTCCAGGTCGATACCCATGGCGACGCCGACTCCCGCGGCAGCGAGGGCATTGTAGACGTTGTAAACGCCCGGCACCCGCACCTCCAGCTCCACGCTTCCGGCGGGAGATTCCAGTTGAAGCTGGCTCCCATCTGTGCTCAGCAGTCTGCTTCCCACAATCCGCAGCTGCGGGCTTGGCCGCGCCTGCCCGCAGGATGGGCAGCGGTAGTGCCCCAGGTGGCTGTAGAAAACTATGGAGTAATCGTAGGGCGCACCGCAATGGGTGCAGAAGCGAGAATCCGAGGCGTGAGCCAGGGTAGCCCCTCCCAGTGACGGGTCCTCGACGCCATAGTAGAGCACACGGCAGGAGAGGCCATCGCCCAGGCTCGCGATCCGGGGATCATCGGCATTCAGTAGCGCGATCGACGAGGCAGGCAGCGACGTCAACGTTTCCCGCCACAGCCTGGAGAGGTAATCCACCTCGCCGTAACGATCCAGCTGGTCCCGGAATAGATTGGTCAGCACGCAAAGGCGAGGCCGCAGCTGCTGAACGGCCATGGGGAAGGCGGCCTCGTCCACCTCGAAGAGCCCCACCTCCGCCTTGGGTCTCCCGGTGATGGTGGACCCATTGACCAGGGTCGAGGCGATGCCGGAGATCAGGTTGGCCCCCGATCGGTTATGCAGCACCCGCAAACCGGCCTTGCGAAGAAGGGTGGAGATCATCCGTGAGGTGGTGGTCTTGCCGTTTGTGCCGGTGACCACAATCGTGCCCCGCGGGATGCGGGTAGCTATGCTAGCGATGGCGCCTGGATCCAGCGCTCGAACCAGATGGCCCGGGGCGGTGGTGCCGCCGCCAACGCCAAGACGCCTGCTCACAAATGTAGTCAATTGGCCGGCCACCACAGCCGCGGCCAGACGCGGACGCATAAGCAACTCCCCGAAGGACTGAACAGATCATAGATTATCCCTCGGGGATGAGCAAGAACAGGACCCTGGGCAACCTACATCGCCGCCTGTGCCCTGGCCCAGAGCTGGCGGTAGCTGTCGAAGCTGAGCAGGTCGGCGACGCTGCTCCGATCCACCACCACCGTGTCCTCTTCCAGATGCTGGCGCCATTCCGGGAGTTGGCGGACAACCCTCATCAGGAACATGGTGACCCGGTACTCGTCCCCTTGATAGCTGAAGGAGATCTCCCCGAGGGGAAGAACGATCTCGGCCTCCACGCCTGTTTCCTCAGCCACCTCCCGACGGGCCGTCGCCTCTTCCGTCTCACCCGGATCTATGTGACCTTTGGGGAAAAGGTACTCGCCCTTGGGGGTTCGGCGCAACAGCACCTGATCTCCCATAAGGACGACTCCACCCGCCTGCTTCACTACCATGGCTTTGACTCGGAAGCCTCGATCGCACCCAACCGTCTGCTCATCGACTCGGCGGCAGGATCCGATCGGTTTTCCTGGGCGAGGCTTGCTCCGTCACGCAGAGCTCGGCTTGCCGCGGCGACGCGACGGCGATGCCGCATCATGGAGAGAAGCAAGTCCACCAGGGTGATGGCCACAGCCAAGCCCGCGAGGGCGACTACCAGCTGAATCTCCTGCTCGGTCACCGGGAACCCCCTGGATCAAGGAAAACCACGGAGCGGACCTTAGCCTCGAGAGCATCAAGATCGAACGGCTTGTCCACGTAGTCGTTGCACCCGGCCTCCAGGGCACGGGTTCGGTCGGCTGGGCGAGCCAGGGCGGTGATGGCGATGATGGGGATATGGCTGCTGCGCGGATCGCCCTTGAGCCGCCGTGCAACCTCGTAGCCGTCCATCTTGGGGAGCATCAGATCCAGAAGCACCAGGCTTGGCAGTTCCTCCGAAACCCGGTCCAGGGCCTCTACCCCGTCGGCCGCCAGCATCGCGCTGCAACCGACCATGTCCTCCACTACTGCACGCACGATTTCCTGATTGTCGGGCTCGTCCTCCACAATCAAGACTCTCCTCTGCCCCACGAGAAACCTCCTGGATGCAAATCCCCATCCATGGCCGGTCCACCCTGACCCCGCGCTTATAAGTGTATGATGTTGTCTTCAGAGGGTCAACAGTGTATGCTCACGCACGATCTCGCGACACCGTGCTATAATGCCGCGACGTCGCTTCTTCTGCGGAGGCTCAGACTCTGAAGCTATCTGTCTTGATCCCCGTCTTCAACGAGCGCGATTCCATCGAAGAGATTCTCCAGCGCGTGGCGGCCGTGCCAGTATCAAAGGAGATCATCGTGGTCAACGATTGCTCCCGAGATGGCACTGGAGAGATCCTCGATGGCCTCTCCATCGAAGGGCTACGGGTAATTCACCATAGCCACAACCAGGGGAAAGGCGCGGCAATTCGGACGGCGTTACAGGCCGCCACAGGTGAGCTAGCGATAATCCAGGACGCCGACCTGGAGTACGACCCCAACGAGTACGTCAAGCTGCTCCACCCAATCCTGAGCAACCAGGCCCAGGTGGTCTACGGAGCGCGCAGCCTGGAAGGCCAGAAGTGGCTATTCCGAAACGGCAACCGTTTCCTCTCCTGGCTCACGAGCGTCTTGTACGGGGCTCATCTGCACGACATGGAGACCTGCTACAAGCTGATCCCCACACAGCTGTTCCAGGAACTGGACATCAGGTGCAACCGATTCGACCTGGAACCGGAAATCACCGCGAAGCTGTTGCGCGGAGGATACAAGATCCAGGAGGTGCCGATCAGCTACCGACCGCGGGGCGACAAGAAGCTGTCCGCCTGGCGGGACGGGATGCCGGCACTCCTCACCTTGCTACGTTTGCGCTTCCAGTAAGCCGAACCGGGCTCTGCTGCCGGCGTGTCGCCATCTGCCGATCTATGACCCTTCCCAGACGTCGAATCCCCTCCTCGATAGCCTCTCCATCAAGGGTAGAGTAGCTGAGTCG
>DAHXJB010000063.1:0-1612 GCA_027372455.1 Chloroflexota bacterium
TCCTGATCCCCTGGAGCCCGGCCCAGATGACCGAGATGATCAACGCCATCACCGGCTGGAACACCACCTTCTTCGAGATCCACAAGGTTGGCGAGCGGTCGATAACCCTGCCCCGACTGTTCAACCTCCGGGAGGGGTTCACCAGCGCCGACGACGTCATGCCCAAGCGACTGCACACGGCCTTCGAGAGCGGACCGCTCGCGGGCAAGGCGGTGGACGAGGAGACCCACCGCAAGGCGATGGTGGAACTGTACAAGCTGTTCGGTTGGACGGCCGAGGGGGTGCCCACCCCGACCAAGCTGGCGGAGCTGAACCTCAGCTGGGCGGCCAGCTAGCCACCAACCCTCGCGTAGGCCCTCAGCGGCGGTGCTGCTGAGGGCCTACGCGGTGGCGTGAAAGGGGCCCTGCCGAAGAAAGAACGAGAACTGGCGCGGCTCCTGGCCGACTTATCCGGTCCTCAGACGATCCCTCGATCGCGCATCCGGGCAATACCCTCTGCCGAATACCCCAGCTCTTTCAGCACCTCCTCCGTGTTCTCGCCCAAGGAGGGGGGCAACCGGCGCAGCTCCGGTTCGCCTGCGCTGTCTTCACCGGATGTTTGAGCAATCGCGTCCGACCGGCCTCGGGATGGTCGATCTCCATTATGGGGTCGAGGTGGCGAACGGCCGGATCCTCCAGAAGACGGTCGTAATCGTGGACGGGGGCGCTCCACCCTTCCGCCGTTGAGGTAGTACATCAGCGGTTCCGATTGGAGGTCCAAGGCGCTCTGCAGCATGGTGATCCCCACCTTCTGCGCCTCGCCGGTACGCTCCCGGCGCAATAGAGCTGCCAGCACCCCCATCGCCAGCAACGCTGCCCCGTGCTGGTCGACCACCGCTGCCCCTGGGGAATGGGCCTCTCGCCAGCACGGCCGGTGACTGTCGCCAAGCCGGATACCGCTTGGAGAAGCAGGTCTTGACAGGCAGTCCGCAAGGGCTATAATGACCGCGGTCAGTAAAACGGTTTACTAAATCGGTTACTTAACCCAGCTAGTCTTTCGCCCTCGTATCGGCTCAATGGGTTGTCACCAACCTGGGATCATTGTTTGCCCGGCGATCACAGAGCTCCGCTGACACACGTTTACCTGGTTCGCCCATTTCGCAAGCACACCGAGATCCACCCCAACGAACACCTGATGTAATCCGTCTCTTCAGGTAGGTGTGATGGCAACCATCAAAGACATCGCTTCCCTCGCCGAGGTGTCTCCTGCCACGGTCTCGCGATTCTTGAATGGGCAGATAACCGTTCGGGAGGAGACCCGGAGAAGGATCGAGGATGCGGTCCTGCGGCTGAACTATAAGCCGAACTACCTGGCGCGCAGCCTGGTTCTCAAAGAGACTCAGACAATCGGCGTCATCATTCCCGACATCTTGAACCCCTACTACTCCAGCCTTGCCCGTGGGATCGAGGACGAGGCTCAACGGGCAGGCTGGAGTGTAGTTCTGTGCAATAGCGATAACAGACCGGACAAGGAACTTAGCTATCTGCAGGTGCTCGAGTACAAGCATGTGGATGGCATCATCCTGGTGTCCTCAGGTCGGTCCGGGGATCACTTGAAGCACATACTGGATAG
>DAHXJB010000085.1:0-4659 GCA_027372455.1 Chloroflexota bacterium
CGGGGCAAGTGATGACTTGCCCCGTCTCCCCGTCCCCCCATCTCCCCGTCGCGCACCTTCAGGATCTCGAAGATGCGGCGGGCGGCCGCTCCCCCGGAGATTCCCGCATGGAAACCGCTCCCCAGGTTTCGAAGCGGCAGGTAGAACTCCGGGGCGACGATCAGGATGAAGAAAGCATGCTCGAACGAGATGCTGCCATACAATAGTCGCAGGCCCACCTCCACAGCCACGATCGCTGTGCTCAGGGTGGAGAGCAGCTCCAGAGTTAGCGCCGAGAGGAATGCCACCCGTAGAACCGCGAGGGTGGTGGTGCGAAAGCGATCGCTGATCCGGGCGAGAATCTCCACTTGTGCTCGGCTTCGCCCGAACAGCTTGAGGGTCGTCATCCCCTGGAGTACGTCCAGGAAGTGGGCGCTCATCAGACTGAGACTCTCCCACTGCCGCCGAGTGAGGGTCTCTGCCCTCTGCCCGATCAGGATCATGAAGATCGGGATGAGTGGCGCGGTCAGCAGGAACACCAGCCCCGAGACCGGATCCAGGGGGAAGACGAACAGCAGGATCGTGAACGGCACCAGGACCGCCAGGGCGAGGCTTGGTAGATACTGGCCAAAGTAGCCCTCCAGCGACTCGATGCCCTCCTGCAGTGTGCTGGACAGCTCCCCGGTCCGCTCGCCAGACGTAAAGGCAGGCCCCAACGCGAGGATGTGGTCGAACAGCCGCTCTCGCAGCCGTTGCTTGATCCGGCACGCGACCCGGTTGGCGGCGATCTCTCGAGCCCCGACCAGGGCTGCCCGAGCCACTATCACCAGCAGCAGGAGAGCCAGAAGCGCCTTCACCTGCTCGAAGGAGTAGCCTTCCAGAAAAAGCTGAGCCGTAATCCGACTCAGGTAGAGGGCCTGCAACAGCGTGGCTAACCCGGCCAGGAACCCCAGGCCGATAGTTGCCGCCAGGTAGAGGCGCACCACGCCAGCTTCTTTGAGCAGTCGACGATCTATGTTCATGGGGCGCGTTTCCCCGAACCTGTCTATCCCACCCGCTCTCGGAATACCCAGTAGCTCCAACCCTGATATAGCAGAACGATCGGCACGAATATCGCCGCGACGATGCTCATGACCTGCAGGGTGTAGCTGCTGGAGGAGGCGTTATAAATCGTCAAGCTCCAACGTGGGTCCAGGGTAGAGATCATCACACGCGGGAACAGCCCCACAAACAGCATCATCGTTGCCAGGGCGATGGTGAGACCGGTCCCGATGAAGGCCCAGCCGTCGCGACCGGCTCTCTGTACGACACCGGCCAGCAGGAGAGCTATCGCCGCCAACAGCGCGAGGGGGATGGGGTTCAGCATCGCCCTGGTGAAGAGATCGGTGGCGAAGTAGCTGGCGACGACAAAGGCCACCACGAGGACCACCGTCGGCAACCACAATCGGGAAGATGCCTGCCTGGCCTGGCGCATCACCCCTTCCCTGGTCTTGATGCTCAGGAATAGGGCTCCATGCAGAAGGAAGAGAGAAACGAAGGCCAGACCACCCAGCAGGGCATAGGGGTTCAGCAGGTTCCAGAACCCTCCCACGTAGTTCATCTTCCCATCGATGGGCACGCCGGCCATCAGGTTTCCGACGGCCACACCCCAGAGGAGCGCCGGTACGAAACTGCCGGCGAAGATCATCCAATCCCAGAAGCTGCGCCAGGTGGGGTTATCGTCCTTGCTGCGGAACTCGAAGGCCACCACGCGCAGGATCAGAGCGAACAGCATCAGCACCAGTGCCAGGTAGAATCCACTGAAGAGGGTGGCATACCAGTGAGGGAAGGCGGCGAACATCGCCCCGCCCGCCGTCAGTAGCCACACCTCGTTGCCGTCCCAGAAGGGGCCGATGGAGTTGATGACCACCCTGCGGTCACCGTCGTTCCTAGCCAGGAAGGGCAGCAGCATGCCGACACCGTAATCGAAGCCCTCCAGGAAGAAGAAACCGATGAACAGCACCGAGATCAGGGCGAACCAGAGAACGTTCAGATCCATGCTTATGCCTCCGCTGTCAGTAAGCGTTCGACAGGGCCGGCTCTTCGTGGCTTGATGAGCCCTCGCCCTTGGCGTACTTGATCAACAGGTAGCCGTCCGCCACCATTAGAGCGCCGTACAGCAGGGTGAAACCCACCACCGAGAAGAGAACCATCCCCGTGGAAACGGTGGGAGAGACCGCGTCGGGCGTTTTCATCAGGCCGTACACGATCCAGGGTTGCCGCCCCATCTCAGTCAGGACCCAGCCCGTGGAGTTCGCTAGATAGGGCAGGGCAATGGCCAGCACGAGCGCCTTGAGCACCTTGGGGCGTAGGCTGGAGGTGCGACCACGCCATGAGTGGTAGAGGCTGTAGAAGGCCACCAGCAGCATCAGGAAACCGGCTCCCACCATGGCTCGAAAGCTCCAGTAGGCGGTGAACACCGACGGGATGTAGTCTCCAGGGCCGTACTTCTGCTGGGCTTGGCTTTCCAGTTGATTGATGCCTTCCACCTGTCCACTGGTTGTCCCGTAGGAAAGGAGGGAGAGGAAGGGCTTAACGCGAATCGCGAAGACGTCCCGTCGGTTGGCTTCGTCCCCCCAGGTGAAGAGGGAGAGCGCCGCGGGGTTCTCGCTGTTCCACAGTGCCTCCGCCGCCGCCATCTTCATCGGCTGGGCCTGGACCAGGTGCTGGGCCTGGACGTGGCCCACCGGGATCACGACCAGGGTGCCGGCGGCGGCGGCGACGGCGGCCATTCGGAAGGAGCGAAGGAATAACTGCTGGTCGTCGTCCTTCTTCCAGAGGCGGTAGGCGCTGATCCCCAGCATGAAGAAGGCTCCGGTGCACAGCCCAGCGGCGAGCACATGGGGATACTGGGTCGCGAGGTTCGGGTTGGTTACCAGGGCGAGGAAGTCGGTCATCTCGGCCCGGCCGTTTCGCAGGGTGTATCCGACCGGGTTCTGCATGAAGGAGTTGGCCACCAGGATCCAGAAGGCAGAGAGGTTGGATCCGATGGCTACAAGCCAGATGGTCACGGCATGAAGCCCCCTCGGGAGACGGTCCCATCCGAAGACCCAGATGCCGAGGAAGGTGGATTCCAGGAAGAAAGCCAGGAGGGCTTCGATCGCCAGTGGCGCCCCAAAGATGTCTCCCACGAAGCGGGAGTAGCTGGACCAGTTCAGGCCGAACTGGAACTCCTGGACGATGCCGGTGGCGACCCCCATGGCAAAGTTGATGAGAAACAGCTTCCCCCAGAACTGGGCCATTCGCTTGTACACCACGTCTCCGGTGCGGACGTATCGGGTCTCTAGGATGGCCACGAGGATGGATAGACCCAGGGTCAGCGGGACAAAGAAGAAGTGGTACACCGTGGTGATTCCGAATTGCATCCGTGCCAGTAAGAGTTCGTTCACCCTGTCCTCCATGAACGGTTTCCAGCTAGATGAAGCGCGAGGGTTGGGATCGCCGTGGGTCGAACTTAACCTTGTTCTTGCTGCCGGCAGTCGGCGCAGAGCCCGTGGTAGATGGTGTATCGTCCCTCGATTTGAAAGCCGGATTCCAGTCTCGGGGTAGCCTCCGGGGGATCGGCAAGCCCCAGGTCTAGATCCCAAACCCGCCGGCAGTCACGGCACATGAAGTGGTCGTGGGGCAACGCGTTGCCATCGTAGCGGACGAAATCGCCGCAATAGATCTCCAGGGCCAATCCCTCGTGCTGGAGACGATCGAGATTGCGGTACACCGTCGCCAGGCTGATGTGGGGCAGCCTCTGGCGGACGAGGAGATACAGCTCGTCGCTTCTCGGGTGGGACTTGAGCTTGCGCAACTCCTCGAGGATGATCTCGCGCTGCTGACTTCCTTTAGCTCCATGGGCTCTGGCTTGCTGCACGGTGACCCTCACCATTCCTTAGAGAGGCAATTGTAGGGAACAGACCGACGCCGTGGCGTGGTTGCCTACGGTTCGCCAACATAGTAATAATAACTACTCGCAGTCTACGATAGCGCGCGAGGGCCGTCAAGGGGCTACACTGGGCTACATTGGGAATGCGAGCCCCTGGTAAGCAGTACGGGCGGAGGCGGTTCGCGACCCCACTCGTACTGCGTCCCTGGTTGGGGTCCCCAACCCCTGACCGAAGGCTAGCTGGTCTTGGGTTTCCAGACCTCCCACACCCTGCCCACCAGCTCCGTGCCCGGTTTCAAGGTCGCCTGGCCGGGGGTCCAGCCGCAAGGGGTCACCTCCCCGGTCTCGCGGGCGTGCTGGAAGGCCATGATCCGACGGATCAGCTCCGGGGAGCTACGACCCACGGCGGGGGCCATTATCTCCATCCCCTGGAGGACACCGTCGGGGTCGATGATGAAGCTTCCCCGCAGGTCGACGCCGGCCTCCTCGTTGAAGACACCGTAGAGGGTACCGATCCTCCCCTGGGCGTCCGCCAGCATGGGGAAGGGCAGGCCGCCCGGCACCATCTTGGAGAGTTCGGCCTCCTGCCAGGCCCGATGGACGTGGTGGCTGTCGGTGCTGATGGCCAACAGCTCCACCCCCAGGGAGCGCAGCTCCTCGTAGCGGGTTGCCAGGTCGGTCAGCTCCGTGGGGCAAACGAAGGTGTAGTCGCCAGGGTAGAAGAAGAGCACCACCCAGCGACCCAGATAGTCGCTGAGCTTGACCTT
>DAHXJB010000091.1:0-3833 GCA_027372455.1 Chloroflexota bacterium
CCCAGGGCGATAGGGAGCCCGGCCGCCATCAGGGTGCCGAACACCACCAGCAGGGCCACCGCGGCGAAGGGGAAGGCCACGATCTCCGCCCGCTGCAGATCCTCGTGGCTCAGCCGTTCCACTTCCGAGAAGAAAACGGGGCTGCCGGTGACCAGCATGCGAAGTGCCGGATGCTGAGTGCTGGCTCTCTCACCCCACCCCTTTCCCCTCCCAGCCGCGGGGAGGGGAAAGGGGTGGGGTCCTCCCTCCGTCGCCCCGACTGCCACGGGCTGGCGAAGCCGCGAGATGATGTTCCCGATCCGCCGGGCGGCGGTATCGTCGGACGTCTTCAACACCACCACCTCGTAGGCGGTGTGGCGATCAGGGGAGATCTGTCGTGGGTTGGTCAGATGGGTAACCACCCTCTGCACCCCGGGTGCCCCTTGCGGGCCGGCCAGGGAGTAGTCCACCTCTCGGGTGAACTCCGGGTCGTCGACGGTCAGGGTGGGGCTGGTGAAGAGGACCACCAGGCTGCTGGGCTGAACGCCGAGATGGCTCTCCAGCAGCTGCTGGGCCTGCACCGATTCCATTCGCTGGCTGGTGAAGCCTCCGAACTGGAGTCGCGCGGTAGCCCGCGGGATGAGGGGCAGGCTGGCCAGCAGCAGGACGATCCACACAAAGATAATCGCCCACCGGCGCCGGTAGGCGAATCTACCCAGAGAGTAGAACAACCTTTAGCCCTCTTAGATCGGCTTCTCGGAAGGGCCAGTATAGCAGAGCTGGCCAAGCACAGGTAGGAGCGGACGGGATCAGATCCTCGGCGGCCGCCATCAGCCCGGGCTTTCGTTTCGTTTCGTTTCGTTTCGTTGACAGGTCGCGCTGGCTTAATTATCATGCCACCGTGAGGCCGCCCAGATGGCCTCGCATCCGCTTCTCAATGCCAGCGGACTGCTGACCCATTCGCTATCCCCTATCCCAAGTGCTTGCCAGGTGCGAGGCTCGCGGCTGAGCCCGGTTTGCATCGACGCCCCCTCCACATCGTCGTGCTTGCGATCACCGGATACCTGCATTTTGCTGGGTTGCTGTTTCTCAGATTTCTGCTACTCGGCTCGGAAGGGGGGTGATTGCTCTCGTGTAGGCGACCAAACTGGACAACGCGGCTTTCGTGACTAACGTTAACCTAGAAGTGAGTGGAGGGTTATTCGATGGGCGTGGCTGTGGGAGACACCATCCCGTTGGACACGGTGGCGGCCAGTGCGAGAAGGAAGGCATTTCTCCACGTAGTGCTGCCCCTTTTCCTGGTTTCCGTGATCGCCTATCTGGACAGGGTGAACATCGCCTTCGCCGGATTGACGATGAACAAGCAGCTGGGCTTCACGTCGGAGATCTTCGGATTTGGCTCCGGCATCTTCTTCATCGGTTATTTTGTTTTCGAGATCCCAGGAGCAGTCATCGCTGAGCGCTGGAGTCCCCGCAAGTGGTTCGCCCGCATCATGGTTACGTGGGGAGTGGCGGCAGCCCTCATGGCGTTTGTACAGACGCCGATCGAGTTCTATGTGGTACGTTTTCTCCTCGGCGTCGCGGAGGCGAGTCTCTATCCTGTGATCTACGCCACAGTGATGCCTCGGTGGTTTTCGACACGAGACAGGGCGGCTGCCATCGCGGTACTCCTGACCTCCATGCAGATGTCGAGCATCATCGGCGGCCCGTTGGCTGGTTGGCTGCTCGGGATGTCCGTTATGGGGCTGTCGGGCTGGCAAGTGCTGTTCCTGCTGGAGGCAGTTCCCGCCGTCGTGCTCGGGATCATACTCGCCTTCTGGATCGTGGACTGGCCTAAAGACGCGTCCTGGCTGTCTCAAGAGGAGAAAGCCTACTTGACCAGGCAGTTCGAACAGGAGGTTTCGATAAAACGGGCGAGCAAGAACCACTCTGCCTGGTCCGCGCTGGGAGATCCCGAGGTCATCAGGCTGGTGGTGATCTACTTCCTCTGGATCACCGGGTTCTGGGGCTTCAGCTACTGGATGCCGACGGTCCTGAAGGCGCTGTCCGGCTGGTCGGTCTCTTTCATCGGAAACATCGTGGTGGTGCCCTTCGTGATATCGTTGCTGACCACGGCCTACGTGGGCTATTCCTCCTCCAAGAGGGGTGAGAAGAGGATTCATGGGGCCATTCCCCTGTTTGTGGCCGCAATCGGTATCGCGGTTTCCACCTGGACCGGGGGCAATCCGGCGCTGGCCCTACTGCTGGTGATTGTGACCGCCGCGGGGGTTTACGGGCCGTTCGGGGTGTGGTGGTCATACCCCACGACCTTCCTGTCCGGCGAAGCGGCGGCCTCGGGCTCGGCGCTGATCAACTCCTTCGGTAACCTGGGTGGGTTCGTCGGGCCGTTTCTGGTTGGCTTCATCGAGAGCCGTTCAGGCAGCTTCGTTGGATCCTACATGTTCCTGGCAGCTTGTCTGCTCGCGTCGTCGCTGCTGATGTTGACCCTACGGCGAACGGCGCCCGGCGCCGCCTCGATCAAGCCGGCCGAGGCAGCCCTCTAATAGAACTGCAAGGGGCGGCGACCCCCGGTCGGTTGCCCCTTGCTTCCCATTCATTCTTCATTCTCGACACTTCCGTCCAGATGCCGCGGGCAGCCGAAGCCAAGGGGGGGCACTCCCGTGGTGCGGCTGCCCGTCACAATCCCAGCTTCACAATGCGAACGCTGGACGCCCGAGAACATCATGCTGTGGCTTTTGGTCGAAGGCAAAGAGGGGCGGATTGTTCAGGCGATGCCGAAGGCGTAGATGAGCCCCATGCTCACGAACCCCATCACCGTTCCGACGAACAGCCCGATCAGGAGGGGCTTTGCCCCCATCTTCCGAATTTGCCCGATACTCATCCCGAGCCCGACCGATGCCAGCACCATCACAATGAGAAACTGGGCGGTCTGCGTCAGATCCTTGATGACCGGAGCCGGGAAGACGTTCAGGGTGTTCAGCACTGCCATTCCCAGGAACCCCAGAACGAACCAGGGCATCATCTTCCAGACGTTGATCTTTCCGCTGGCCGACCTGCCCTCTCGCAGGGCGAAGAACATCCCGATCCCCACGGCCATGGGCACCAGCAGCACCGTTCGGGTCAGCTTGACGACCGTCGCGACCTGACCTGCCCGGGTGCTGTATATCAAGCCGGTTGCGACCACCGCCGAGGTGTCGTTGACCGCGGTGCCTGCCCAGGTCCCGAAGCTGGTGTTGCTCAGATGCAAGGCGTGACCGATGTATGGATAGAATATGAGCGCGAGCGTGTTGTAGGAGAAGATAGTGCCGATCGCGTAGGCGACTTCCGCCTCGGCTGCCGGGATCAGCGGTCCCACGGTGAGGATGGCCGTCGCTCCGCAGATCGCCGTGCCGGTGCCCAGGAGGGTGCCGACACGGTCGGAGAGTCCGAAGATGCGAGCAAGCAGCAGGCTGAGGGAGAAGGATACCACGAGACAGGTCAGGATCACCGGGAGGGCTTCGCCCCCCTTGCCAACGATGGCTCCGAAGCTCAGGCTCGCGCCCAGCAGGATGATAGCGGCCCGAAGCAGGTAGCGCTGGGTGAACTTGATGCCGGCGTTGCCCATGGCGTGGACGCCCACGCTGTTCTTGATCAGGGCTCCAAGAACTAGTCCGATCACGGCGTCGGGAACAAAGCCGCTCACGTGGCTGGCGATCCGTGCCACCACCGAGACGACTAGAACCAGTAGCAGCCCGGGGAGCAGTTCCTGGCTCGTGGCCAGTTTGGCCAGTATCCCTTCCGGCCTCTCCGTCTGGGTCAGTAGATTGACAGACTTAGCTTGACTTGTAGAACTCACTAAACCATCGATCCCTTCT
>DAHXJB010000093.1:0-4974 GCA_027372455.1 Chloroflexota bacterium
GGCTGGTGGCCAAGGTGCGAGCCCACCTGGACATGGTGACCCGTGTGGAGAAGGTGCTGCTGGAGGATGCCGAGGTGGCCGTCGTGTGCTACGGCGGCGTTGCGCGACCGGCGCTCTCCTCGGTGCAGCAGGCGCGGGCCGAAGGGATCAAGGCCGGCCTGCTCAGGCCGATCATCGTGTGGCCCTTCCCGGACGAGGAGGTTCGGGCCGTTGCCGAAAGAGTCCACACTATCCTGGTGCCGGAGGTCAACGTGGATGGCCAGATGGTGCGGGAGGTGGAGCGGGCCGCCCACGGAAAGGCTCGGGTGGTGCCCATCCCCCACGGAGGGGTGGAGCCCCACCGGCCAGTGGAGATCCTGGAGCAGATCAGGAGGTACGCCCGATGACCGCCGTCGTCGATAGACCTGCGAAGATGCATCCCCTGGTAGAGAAGTTCCTTCGCCCGGAGCGGATGCCCCACATGGCCTGCCCGGGCTGCGGAATAGGCAACGTCATCCATTGCGTGCTCCAGGTGATGGACGACCTGGATCTCAACCCCAGCAATACCGTCTGGGTCCAGGGCGTCGGCTGCAGCAGCCGCATCACCTACTCCCGTTACAAGGGCGACAACGTGGACGCCCATCACGGCCGGATCTATGCCGTGGCCTCGGGGCTGAAGATGGCGCGTCCCGACATGAACTTCATCCTGTTCACCGGCGACGGCGACTCCGGCGCCATCGGCGGCAACCATTTCATCCATGCCTGCCGCCGCAACCTGGACGTGACGGCGCTGATGTTCAACAACGGCATCTACGGGATGACGGGCGGGCAGGTGGCGCCCACCACCCCGAGAGGTGGCACGACGACCACCACGCCTTACGGCAGCCTGGAGGATCCTTTCGACATGTGCAAGCTGGCCGAGGCGGCGGGCGCCAACTACATCGCGCGCTGGACGTCGCTCCCCAAGCACTACAACCAGGTGGTCAGGTCCATCAAGGCCGGGATCCAGACCAAGGGCTTCGCCTACGTGGAGATCGTGGTTCCCTGCACCACCCAGTTCGGCCGCTACGTGCTGAAGACCGAAGAGATGGCAAAGAACGTCCAGTGGATCGAGGAGAACTGCCTGACCCCAGGACAGATGGAGAAGGTGGCCCCGGAGGATCGCGAGGGGAGGATGCTGGTGGGGGAGTTCGTCCGCCGCGAGAGAACCGGCATCGTGCAGCGCTACCAGGAGCTGCTGGCGAGGGTGGGAGGCAAGGAATGAGCAGGATAGAGACCCGCTTTGCCGGTTTCGGAGGCCAGGGGATCCTCTTCGCGGGCATCACCTTGGGTCGAGCGGCCTGCCTGTATGCGGGCAAACACGCCACCCAGACCCAGTCCTACGGCACCGAAGCTCGGGGAGGTGCCAGCCGGTGCGACGTGGTGATCGACGATAACGAGGTTGACTATCCGGGCGTGACCAACCCCGACATCTTCGTGGCCTTCTCCCAGGAGGCCTACGACAAGCTTGCCACCGGCATTCGCCCCGGCGGCAAGCTGTTCTACGACCCCGCGCTCGTGTCGCCGAAACCGATGGAGGGTGTCCGGGTGAAGGCGGTTCCGGCCACCAAGACGGCGCTCGAAGAACTTGGCGACCGGGTGGTGGGGAACGTTGTGATGCTGGGCGCGGTGGTCGCCGACACGGGCGTCATCGACCTGGAGACGCTCAAGCGATGCATGCGGGAGACGACGCCAGCCCGGCGTCTGGAGATGAACCTGAAGGCGCTGGATCGGGGCGCCGCGCTGGTCACTTAGAGCGCCGCGAGCAGTTCATTTGCGGGGGTGAGCGACGAGAAGTCCACAATCGCCTCGCTGCAGTGGAACTCTACGGGAACGCCGCCTTCGTATGATGTAACCGCGGGAATAATCCCGGCGGCCAAGGCGATGCCGAAGGTATGCTGACGGACTGGGAGCCCCAGAACCGGCTGCCCTACCTGGCCTATCGCCAGAATGCCGCCCATGCCTGCTCGTCGGAGTTCCTTCTCCAGTTGCTCGATTCGCTCCCTGGCAACCCCAGGCACCTCCCGGACGTCCGCCGGGATTAGTCCGCTGCCGCGCTCGATGATGCCGAGGACTTGCGTATTGCCGCCGGTCGTCAGCACCTCCAGCGGGTCGCGCGATCCCTGGCCGTACTCCAGTACGTCGACGAACCTCGTCGGTTGCCACTCGCGCACCTCCACGATGCCCGTGAAGGTTGGACGGAACATCACGGCCCTGGAAAGGATGATGCCGTCGATGGCGGCTGTCCCGACCATCACGAGTCCGGCCTGACCTGCGGGTACTATCACCCTTCCGAATCGCTCGCCGGCCGAGACGACAGCAATCCTGTTTGAGACTGCAAACCGCGTCTCGCAGATCCTCACGGCGTCATGAAGCACCCTGGGAAGGTGAGTTTCGGGGAAGACAGCAAGAGCTCCCACCACCCGGCCCGTGCTGCTACCCGGATCGAATGTGACCAGGTGGGCCAGAGTCTCTATTCTGGCCACAGCGACGTTCATCCGGGTGTCCACCAGCGAGTTCCTCAATTCGCTCCGACCTTCGTCGGTGAGGATGCGGCCCTTGGTACTCACCCGGAAGGTGAAGCCTTGTTCATCCAGTACGCGCAAGTGGTAGCGCACACCGTCCAGTCCGATCTCGATGCCACGTTGAACGAGGTGGCTGAGGAGCGTGTTCGCGCCGACCGGGCTAGGAAGCTCAGCTATCAGGCGAAGAATCTCCAACCGTGTCCTGTTGTCCAATCTCTCGACGGGGCGATCGACGTACACCATCAGGGACTCCAGCCTCTGGTTCCGGATCGGCTCTTAGTCGACGTAGCGTCAGTCGTTATCGCTCCCTGTAGTCGTCTAATGGGCCGGTGCCAGTATATTACAGGCTCATTTCTTCGTACATACCTCCCCAGGAAGGGAGGCCGGCTCCAAGGTGTTGCAGGGGGGCGCATGGAGAGTCATACGGAGGAGGTTCTGCCTGGGAAGACGCGAGATTACGAAAGCTTTGTCTACACCCTTGACATGTCATCTACCTTGTGCTTGAATGTCCGCAGGCGCTGGAGTCAACTAATGGGTATGATGGCGTTCCTGCAAGGTCGCAGGGGCGCGCTGCCGGATGGTCGGCTGCAAATGCCATCATCTACCCGTGACTCTTGCGCATGTTCCTCGCAGCACCGGAATCCCCAACCGATGGCGGTTTCGTCCTTCTCACGCATCGGGGCAGCTTCGCCAAGCCCTCTTCTTGTTAGGCATCTGAGGTGAACGTATCAGATGGAGAAGGCCTCCGTGACCGGGTTCCGGAACCACCCAACCGGATTATCGCGTGAGCAGTGGGGCGCGACGGTGAGCGAGAACATCGGAAGAAGTGCCAAGGTCACGGTGAACGGGCTGACGAAAAACTTCGGTGATCTACGGGTGCTGGACGACGTCTCCTTCACTGTAGGTGAAGGAGAATTCCTTGCCATCGTGGGGCCTACCGGCTGCGGCAAGACCACATTCCTTAACCTCCTATCCCGGTTGATCCCGCCGACCTCCGGCAACGTATGCATCGATGGCCGGGAGGCCGATCCCAAGAGGCATAACATCGCCTTCGTCTTCCAAGAATCCACTAGCATGCCTTGGAGAACCGTGAAGGAGAACATCGCCTACGGGATGGAGGTTAAGGGGCTGGCATCCGCCGAAAGAGAGGCGAGGGTCACGAAGATCATGGGGTTGGTGGGGCTATCCGACAGCGCCCATCTGTATCCAAACCAGATCTCTGCATCCATGGAACAGCGAGTGGCAGTGGCGCGCGCCTTCGCCACACATCCCGACCTGCTTCTCATGGACGAACCATACGGGCAATTGGACGTGAAGCTGAGGATCTACCTGGAGGACGAACTGATCCGGCTGTGGCATACGCTGAAGAGCACGGTGATCTTCGTGACCCATAACATCGAGGAAGCCGTCTACGTAGCGGAGCGGATCTTGGTGCTGACCAACAAGCCCACCAAGATCAAAGCTGAGGTGATGGTAGACCTGGCGAGGCCGAGGAGCATCGTCGATCCCCGGTTTGTGGAGATCCGAAAGAGGGTAACCGAACTGATCAGGTGGTGGTGATCGGCGGATCTGAGTGGAAGGAGGTGCAGGAGGGCCAACCGATCTTGACCGTAGGTAGTTCCAAGTCCACGGAAGTGTGGAGATTGTAGAAGCTTCGTCGAGGTTCGCCCCAGAAAGAAAGGAGGGCTGACTTGGCGCGGAACAAACAGGCACTCGCTCAATTGATTTCCGTCGTGGTTGTGTCCCTTCTGGTTGTCTTTGGGATGCTTGCTTGCGGGCCCGCAGCGCCGCCTCCTGCTCCCACCGCCGCTCCCCAGAAGCCTGCGGCTGCTGAGCCCGCCAAGGCCCCTGCGGCGCCTGCGCCCACAACCGCACCAGCGGCGGCAGCGGCACCCACCTCTGCCCCGGCGGCCCCCCCGAAAGTAACAACTCTCCGGGTCAGCCACCAGCCCGAGTTCGAGACCTTCATCACCTGGCAGGCGATGCAGGATGGGCTGGATAAGAAGCTGGGAGCTGAGTTCAAGCTCGTACAGTTCGACTCCGGCATGCCGCAGGTGGAGGCAATGGCCGCCAAGCAGTGGGATGTGGGTGCAACGGGCGGCGTGCCGATGCTGGTGGCGGCCCTGCGCTACAAGGCTTACATGGTCGGCGTCACCAACGACGAGTCCGCGGCGAACGTGGTCATGGCCAGGCCAGACAACCCCGCCTTGAAGACCAAGGGCTCCAACCCCAAGTTCCCCAACGCATATGGCAAGGCCGAGGATGTCAAGGGGAAGACCATATTGACCACCACCGTCTCGTCCGGCCACTACGCCCTCTCAAGCTGGCTGGCCACGATGGGGTTGAAGGACAGTGACGTCAAGATTCAGAACCTGGAGCAGGCCCAAGCGGTGGCAGCCTTCGCCTCCGGCACGGGCGATTTCGTCGCCCT
>DAHXJB010000098.1:0-6054 GCA_027372455.1 Chloroflexota bacterium
CCTCTGTCACGCTCGCGGCGTGCTCCCTTGGATAGTTGTTCCGGCGAGCTGAGATGAAGGCCACGGTGCAGTAGGACAGCACCATTATGATGGCAGGAACGAAACTCGCCGTGAACATCTCAGCGACGGAGACGTTGGCCACCCACGAGTAGACGATGGTCGCGATACTTGGGGGGAATAGCACCCCCAGGGTTCCGGAGGCGGCTTGCAGCGCGGTGGCGAACTTCTTGTCGTAACCGCGCTTGGTCATCTCGGGCAGCAGGACCGATCCTATGGCCGCGGTGTCGGATACGGCTGAACCTGAGATGTCCGCGAAGATCGCGCTGCTGATAACGTCGACGAACAGGAGACCACCCCGAAATCGTCCAACGAGGGCGCTGGAGAAGTCGACCAATCGATTCGCCAACCCTCCCGTCTGCATCGTTGCCCCGGTGAGCATAAAGAAAGGAACGGCCATTAGCAGAACGTTGTTGGCCCCGGTGAACAGGGTGCTCGGGATGATCGAGAGCGGTTGATCGCCCTGGGTCATCAGGGTGTAGAGGACCGCAAATATCAATACCAGGGCTACCGGCAATCCGATAGCGAATCCCAGGACCAGCGCGACGATCAGAGCCAGATTTGCCCATTCGGAAGGGATAATTTGCGGTATGGCGAACACCACCACCGCAAGAGCTAAGGAGATGGCGAGGCGCCGAACCGCTGGGCCAGTTCCCTGGAGTGGCTTGGAGACCCTGGCCAGATAGTGGAGGACGAACCCGATGCCAGCAATCGGCATCACCAGGAAGGGATAGGCCACCGGGATCTGCAGAGCCGGCGTGAGCTGATGCATCAGCGTAGTAGTTATCATCTCGAGGCTCTGCCAGGTGATTATCGCGCCGAGGCCGAGGCCGATCAGGTTGGCCAGGTTCTCGATCACCTCCGTCGGCCCGGGCGAGAGACGATCTATGAGGATGTGCAAAGCTGGAGCGGTCTCGTGTCGTATGCTGACGGTTGCACCGAAGAAGATCATCCAGGCAAAGACGTAGGTCGCGATCTCCTCCGTCCAGGTAAGCGGATGGTCGAGCACGTACCTGTAGAAGACCTGCAGCCCAACCAGCAGCACCAGCAAGGCCAGGGAAACGATCGAGATGCGAACGGCTACAGCGTCGTACGCCCAGCTTAACTGGCCGAGAAGGCTATGGGCACGGGCTGCGCTCCCGAGCCTCGCCGGTGCCGCAGTGCCGGAGGGAGAGTTGGCGGCCTTCCCTGTGGTGCCTTCAAGGTGTTCTCCAGTACGCTGATCGCCGGTGAGCATTCGCGAATCTCCCACTTTCAGCCAGTAGCCAGCTATCACGGTCATGCGAATTCCAGGATCGGGATCTACGGCTGTTCCAAGGGCACAGGGGGTGCCCAACTGCACGGAAGGGCACCCCACTTTTCTCTTACTGCTGAGCCGAGACTATCTGGTTGTATAGATCGCCCCACTTGTCCTTCATCTGGGGCACCAGCTCTTTTGCCCTCGCCTGGAACGCCGCGTAGTCCGGATCGGTGATGACCGTTAGCCCCTTCATAGCCTGAAGCTTGGTCAACAGATCCGTGTCGGCCTTCTGCGCTAGCTCTGCCGCGAGTTCGCCACCCTGGTTGACGCCATCTCGCAGCGCTTTCTGCTGGTTGGGGCTGAGACTGTTCCAGAATTTCACGCTGGTCCAGACAACCTGTGATTGCTGCTGGTGATGCGTGAGGATGATGTACTTCTGCACCTCGTACAGCTTGGCGCTGTAGATGGTGGTCAGCGGGTTCTCTTCGGCGTCGATGGTGCCCGACTTGAGGTCGAGGTACACCTGAGGGAAATCCATCGGTGTAGGATCGCCGCCGAGGACCTTACCCGCCAGAAGGTTGACCGGGGCCGGCGGAGTACGAATCTTCATTCCCTTCGCATCATCCGGGGTCCTCACCGGCTTGTTTGCTGTCAGATTCCGCAATCCGTAGTACCAGGTTCCGCTCAACAGCCTGAGACCCTGTTGAGACTCGAATTCGTCCACGAAGTGCTGGAAGATGGGTCCATTCATCACGGCCTTCTCGGATGCCCAATCCTTCCAGACGTAGGGGGCATCCAACACGCTGATGTCCGGCACCAGGTTGCCGGCGGTGCCCGCGGCCGTGATCGCCACCTGGATGGAGCCCTGCTTCAACTGATCGAATAGCTGGTTCTCGCCGCCCAGTTCGTTGTTCGGGTAGATCTGAACGGTGATTGAGCCGTTTGATTCTTTCTCGACCACATCCTTGAGCTTCAGAGCGCCCTGGCCGATGGGATCGGTCGGCTGGATGGTGTGGGCGAGGCGGATGGTGACCTTATGTTCCGTGCTCGACGCGGGTTTCGGAGTAGCTTGTGCCCCGGATTGTCCAGTTGGCTGTGCGGGTGGTTGCGCTGCTGGCTGCGCGGCGCCCTTGCATCCGAAGAGAGATACCGCAAGGACGGCAAGTGCCAGCAGGACCATTAACCGGACGGTACGCATGGCGGTTTTCCTTTCGGTTCATCCGACTTCGCGGGGTTTGGGGCAAACGGTTCGTCGCCGGCTTGCCAACGCGAGCCCACGATCCGGTGCGGGTCTCTCGGGGGGCTTTGCGGCGACTGGGGAACGGCGAGATATTAGTTTCCGTTGTGCACCTCCAGTCTAGCGATTTCTCAATCGATAGTTGGCACCAATCAGAGCGACCTGTGGGCTGTTAATCGGTCTATGGCATCCCAGACAGCCTGGCGGCCAGCCAACAGGTGACGAACCATGAGATCGCGTGCCAGCGCCGGGTCTCTTTGTCCCAGGGCAGTCGCTATCTGCAAGTGTTCCCCTACCACGTCATCGCCGGTGCTCAAGTCCAGACGCAGGTAGTAGAGCCTCTCCGCGTGTTCAATCAGTTGTGTCAGGACTTGAGCCATCCGTCTGTTCTCCGCTGCCTCGGCGATAATGCCGTGGAACTCCAAGTTCTCAATCAGATGGGTTCGGTAGCTGGGGCGATCGCCGGGCCGGTAGGGCGAACTGAGCTGCTGCAGACGATTCAGGGCTTCCGTACCGATGCGTGTCGCGGCTTTCTCGGCGGTCACTGCCTCAATCAGCAGACGCATCTCAAAGATGTCCGCGACGTCCTGCCGTGTGAGCGTGGAGGTGAAATACCCTACCCGTGGCCTCGCCTCCACCAGTTCGTCCGCTTGGAGGAGCGCTAGGGCATGTCTGAGAGGAGCGCGACTCACTCCGTATCTGGAGCTCAGCTGACTCTCGTTCAGCCTTGCCCCCATTTCGAACACCCCGTTGAGGATGTCGAACTTGAGCGCCTGATACAGCTGTCGCTGAACGGTGCCGTCGCGGGATTTGGAGGAGTTGCCCTCTTGAGCCGGGGTCATGGGTTGTATCCACCATCCATGGCGTTGGGGAGATGCATCGTGAAGAACATTATACGCTTGGTTGAGTAATCTGCAACTATCACATTGGCTATCTGTTGATATCAGATCTTGGTTGCCACGATGGAGACGACCGGTGGCTGTTCCAACCGGCACCGATAGCTCTCCTCGACGACGGCATGATGTACAATGTAGATGTCCTCTCGCCCTGCTTTCTCGCTGGACTAGAGTCGCTTGCAGGATCCTATCGCGTACGATTCGGGCTGTGGAGCCCTCGTTCCGTTGGGGCCGACCGGCGTTGACGCTGATCTTTCTGTCCATAGGGTGGTTGGCCGGGCTCTATTTAGGGCTGGCGTCGGGGGACGATGCCAGAGCCGGACGAGATGTTCTGCTTCTGCTGGTGGCACCGGCCGCAATGGCCGCCCTACTGGGGCGAGAAGACCGGCAACTACGGGTTACCGCCCTGTCCGTGGTTGCTGGGTTGATGGGGATATGGCGGGCGCTGAGTGTCGTCCCAGATGCTGATCCTATGGCTCCGTGGGTGGGATCCTCGGTGACGGTCCAAGGGACCGTGGCCGGCCGGCCAGAGTTGAGGGACAGCTACCAATCGCTGGTTCTCGATGTGGACCGACTGCGGCACCAGGGTGGCGACGAGCTGGTGCGGGGGCGGCTACTGGTGCGCACCGATCGCTTTCGGCAATGGAGCTACGGCAATCGGGTGGTGGCGAGAGGCGTCTTGAGCCCGGTGCCCGACGGTTCGGGTTACTGGGCGGTCAATCTTGCTCGACAGGGGATACATGCCACCCTGGAATACCCATTCCTCCAGTTGGCAGAACGCCCACCGGGATCGGATGCCATGGTGTGGGTCAATGGCATTCGAGATCGGCTGGAACAGCTGTGCGCATTCCTACTGCCGGAGCCCCAGGCGTCACTACTAGCCGGCATTCTGGTGGGCTCTCGCGTGGGGATGCCGGCCGACTTTCAGGACGCCCTGAGAGCCACAAGCACCACTCACATCGTAGCCGTGTCAGGGTTCAATGTCACGGTGGTGGCCGGCGTTGCCCAGTTGGCAGCCTTGCGATTTCTGGCCCGTCGCCCGGCCACCCTGTTGGCGATCCTGGCAGTATGGCTATACTCCCTGCTGACAGGGTTGCCGCCCTCGGCCTTTCGAGCTGCTCTGATGGCCACGATGAGTCTGTCGGCGATACTGGTCGGTCGCGGGGGAGATGCCCTCTCTTTCCTCCTCTTCTCGGCCGCCATCATGGTAGGGCTGGACCCTCCCTTGATCTACGATCTGGGCTTCCAGCTCTCCTTTCTCGCTACCGCCGGCCTCGTCCTGCTGGAGCCGGTGCTGCGTCGCTGGCTTCGCTGGCTACCCGGCTGGCTGGCTTCTTCGCTCTCGGTCACCCTCGCGGCTCAACTCTTCACACTCCCGGTGCTGGTGGACAGTTTTCACACCCTGTCGTTGGTGTCCCCTCTGACCAATCTGCTGGTTACCACGGTGCTGCCGGGTCTGATGGTGGTCGGCGGGTTGACCATTGCCCTCGGGGCGCTCTTCCAGCCCCTGGGACAGCTGCTGGCGCCGCTTGCCTGGCTTTACCTGACCTACCTTGTAGACGTAATCAGCTGGACGTCCCGGCTGCCTGGAGCCGTTCTATCCATTGGGTCCCTCGGCTACGGTCTCGTGTCCAGCTACTATCTCGTGATGCTGGCCGTTTCACTCTGGCCCATGCCGGAGATGAAGCGAGTGCGGGGAGCCATCGGTGCCGCGGGAAGGCTTGTGCCTCCCTGGATGTTGGTGGGAGCTGTGGCGGCTGTCTTCAGCCTGGGGCTGTTGAGCTTCTCCGGTCGTCCGGATGGCAGGATGCACCTCTACTTCCTGGATGTGGGTCACGGCGATGCTACCCTCATCCGGAGCGGCGCGGGACATTGGATCCTGGTGGACGGCGGGCCCAGCCCCATGACTATCGTGGAGGCGCTGGGACGAAGGCAGGGTATCCTGGATAGAGGGCTGGATGGGGTGGTGCTGACGGGCTACGGCGAGGAGCGGTTGGCCGGCATGCTGGAGGTGGCGCGCCGCCAGCCTGTGGGATTTGTTCTGCAACCGGGGTTTCCCCCGGCCAAAGGGGCGGGCAAGGCCTGGTCCGATCTGCTGCAGGAGCGGGGGATTCCCGTTGTGCGGGCTGTCACCGGCCAGAGGATCCCACTGGACGACGATGGCTGGCTGGAGGTGCTCTGGGCGCCGGGGGAGAATGGCGCGGATGGCGAGCCGGAGCTGGCTTTGAAGGTGGTCTCCGGCGGGGTGAGCGTGCTGCTTCCCGGAGATCTGTCCCGGGTCGTTCAAACCCAGATGGCTCGGAGCTCTTGCTCCCCGGTGGATCTGCTGCGCGTCCCTCGCCACGGAGCGGCGGGAGCGTTGGATGAGCAGTTCCTCAGGACGATTGCGCCCCGGGTGGCGGTTCTGTCGGTGGGGGCGAACAATCGCTTCGGACATCCCGCGGAGGCCACCCTGGAGATGCTGAAAAGCTCGCTACTTCTGCGGACCGACCTCAATGGGACGATCGAGATGACCATTGGTCGAGATGGATACGAGCTTTTCACGGATAGGTAGCTCTGACATAAGGCGGGCCGGGCTGCCTTCCCGCGTAGGCAGCCCGGCCTGTGAAAGGGGAGAATGTGAA
>DAHXJB010000109.1:0-2827 GCA_027372455.1 Chloroflexota bacterium
ACGTTGCAGGATCACCGGGCGCCCAGCACCACCAGCGACCTGCTGTTCAAGACTGCGCTGGCGGATCACGCCAGGTCGGAGTACTCCGGCCTGATCCGGGTTCACAAGGACGCGCAGAAAGCGGACGCTTACCAGGCGAACCGGAATCTGTCGCTCAGCGAGCATGCTCGCGCCGACTCCATGCCCAAGCTGGAGATCGAGGCCAACGATGTGCGGTGCACGCACGGAGCTACTGTGGGGCCCATCGACGAGGAGCAGGTGTTCTACCTGACGTCGCGTGGCTTGCCACGGCCGATTGCGGAGCGGATGATAGTGGAGGGCTTCTTCGAACAGGTGGTGGAGAAGATCCCTCTCGAGGATGTCAGGGCGGCTGTGCGCACGGCTGTTGCCACGAAGCTTGGTGAGAGATAGCTATCAGCAATCAGCCTTCAGCCAGGCCACCATGCTGAAAGCTGATTGCTGATGGCTCGTGTGGAGGTGGTTGGATGCAGGAGACGCAGGAAGTGAGCGGTGGACTGGACGTCACGGCGATCCGGCGGGATTTCCCAATACTGGAACGCCAGGTGCGAGGGAAGAGACTGGTATACCTGGATAATGCAGCCACCTCCCAGAAGCCCCGGGTAGTGATAGACAGTCTGTCTCGTTACTACGAATACTACAACGCGAACGTGCATCGCGGCGTTCACACCTTGAGCGACGAGGCAACGGATGGGTACGAGCAGGCTCGGACCAAGGTTGCCAGGTTCATCAAAGCGAGGAGCTCTCGTGGCGTCGTGTTCGTGAGGGGCGCTACAGAAGGGCTCAACCTCGTGGCCCACTCCTGGGCGCGCAAGAGACTCAAGCCGGGTGACGAAATCCTGGTCAGCCGCATGGAGCACCACAGCAACCTGATCCCATGGCAGCTCGTGGCCAAAGAGACCGGGGCGAAGCTTCGCTTCATCTATCTCAACATAGATGGCTCGATGAACCTGTCCAACATCGACGCGTTGATCAACGATCGGACGAAGCTGGTGGCCGTCAGTCATGCGTCTAACGTGCTGGGAACCATCAACCCCGTCAGGCAGCTTGCCGATCTGGCCCACGCCAAAGGCGCGGTGATGGTCGTGGACGGCGCGCAGAGCGTTCCCCACATGCCCGTGGACGTGAACGAGCTCGACTGCGATTTCCTGGCGTTTTCTGGGCACAAGATGCTCGGCCCCACCGGCATCGGCGTCCTGTATGGTCGCGAGGAGCTGCTGGAGGAGATGGAACCGTACCAGGGCGGTGGCAGCATGATCGCCGACGTCACCTGCGAGTCTGCCACATGGAACGAGATTCCATACAAGTTTGAGGCCGGCACTCCCGACGTGGCGGGCGCGATTGGACTCGGCGTCGCCATCGACTACTTGCAGCGACTAGGCATGGAGAACGTGCGCCGGCACGAGATGGAGCTCACCGGCTATGCCCTTGACGCTCTCTCCAGCGTCAAGGATCTGATGATCTTCGGTCCGCGCGACCCGGAGAGCCGTGGTGGGGTGATCAGCTTCAATGTCTTGGACATCCACCCTCACGATATTGGGACGATCCTGGATCAGCAAGGTATCGCCATTCGGGCGGGCCACCACTGCTGCCAGCCGCTGATGAGCTGGCTTGACGTGCCAGGAACGGCACGGGCGAGCTTCTACGTGTATAACACGAGGGACGAGGTCGACGCCCTGGTTGCGGGCCTGGAGAAGGCCAAACAGATTATGGGTGGTTTCACTCTTGGACGATCTCTATAAGGAAATCATCTTAGACCACTACCGACACCCGCGGAACCAGGGTACGGTCGACGACCCGGACGCGGCCACGCGCGGTCGCAACCCGCTGTGTGGCGACGAGTTGGAGTTGTCCCTGAAACTGGAAGACGATCGCGTTGTGGACGTAAAGACCAGAGGGCGCGGTTGCTCGATCAGTCAAGCCTCGGCTTCAATGATGAGCGAGAGGATCAAAGGGAAGTCGTTGGCCGAGGTGCAGCAACTGGTTGGCACATTCAAAGGGATGATGCTGGAGGACCGGGAGCTGACGGAGGAGGAGTACGACACCCTCGGCGACCTCGAAGCGTTGGAGGGTGTCAAGCACTACCCCGTGCGAGTGAAGTGCGCACTTCTCGCGTGGAATACGCTGCTGGAGGCAATAGCATTGGGAACCACGGCAAGGAACAGGAGTGATCACTGTGAGTCTTAAGTGGTTGCCTCACTGGGGTAGGCCAAATGGACAGGCACCGAATGAACCGCCGACAAAGACTGCCGAGCCGAACACCAGCGTCTCGTCCGGTGACGAGAGCCAGGATGGTGGCGAGCTCACGATGCCGGTCTCGGCAGACGTCATTCTGGAGGCCCTCAAGGAAGTTGAGGATCCCGAGCTAGGGATTAGCATCGTCGAGCTCGGGCTCATCTACGGCATCGAGGTGGAAGGGAAGAAGGTTCGCGTCCGAATGACGCTGACCAGCCCCGGCTGTCCGATAGGACCGATGCTCCAGACCGCCGTGCACGGCACGGTTACGCGGGTTTATCCTCAGGCTGAAGACGTCAGGGTAGATCTGGTCTGGAACCCGCCATGGGATCCCTACAAGATGGCCTCCGAAGAGGCGAAGGACATGCTCGGAATCTGGTGAGGCTGCGTCGAGCGCCATGTCACGCGGGTGCTGGTGCCCGGGATCGAGGCTCTCAGCCGGCCGTACCTGGACCGATCACTAAAGCTCCGATTTCGGGGCCATCCGATATCTGGAATTGATCATCCGCGATGGGCATAGTAAAGCTGAAGGTGCTCCCCTGCCCAACTTGGCTCTCAACCCAGATTCTTCCGC
>DAHXJB010000123.1:0-2092 GCA_027372455.1 Chloroflexota bacterium
CGATGCCCGCGACAGCGGTGAGCAAACCGGCCATGGCGTAGGCTCCAACCTTCACCAGTCGCACATTCACCCCACGGGCATAAGCGCCGGCCTCGTTGTCCCCCGTGGCGTAGATGGTCTCCCCGAAAGGAGTGCTCTTCACCAGCTTCCAACTCAGTAGCCCCGCCGCGATAATGGCCAGAGCTAGAGGCGCGGGTCCAGCATAGCCGTTGTAGACCTGGACCAGCTCAGCCGGAACGTGGCCTCCGGGCTGGGGCAGGACGAACAGGGTGACACCGCCCCATACAAAGGAAGCCGCCAGGGTGACGATGATGGGTGGCAGCTTGGCGTAACCGACTAGCGTGCCATCTACAACTCCGACACCTACGCCGACGGCCATGGTGGTCAACGCGGCTATGGCAGCAGAGGAGGGCGAGGTGCCGGCTCGCGTGGCAAACACCGCCACAGCCAGGCTCATGGCGGCGCCCAGAGCCAGGTCAATGCCACCGGTCAGCATGATGATGCCCTGGGCTACGCTGGCGAGGATCAACGGCAGAAATTGAACCGAAAGCGTGACGATAGAGGACGGTGTGAACAGGGCCGGATAGAAGGACAGGTAGACGAGTGTAAGCAGCATGAAGAAGCCTACCAGGGGCAGCAACTCGATCCGCGAGCGCAGCCAGAAAGGCATTCGATCCACTCTGCTACTCATGCTGACACCTCCTGCTGCTGCGCCCCGGTAACCGACGCCCGCACCAGCTTCTCCTCCGTGACTTCGTTGCCCTGGAGCTCCTTGACAATCCTGCCTTCGAACAGCACCACAATCCGGTCGCAGAGGCCCACTAGTTCCATCGTATCTGAAGAGGTAACCACAATGGCCGCGCCATCGTTGGCCAACTGGCGCAGCAAAAGGTAGATCTCCCTCTTGGTGCCCACGTCGATGCCACGCGTCGGGTCATCCAGCAGATAGAGTTGCGGCCCGGTCGCCAGCCACTTGGCCAGGACCACCTTCTGCTGGTTGCCACCACTCAGCCGCCGGACCGAGGCCTGAAGAGAGGCAGCCTTGATGCGCAGTCGGTCCACCATCCGGGCGATCAGCGCTCCCTCACGGCTGCGGCTCACCGTCAACGTTCCGGCTGATAGTCCCGTAACAGCGGCGAGGCTGATGTTGAAGCCAACCCCCTGGGATAGTAACAATCCTTCCGTCTTGCGATCTCCGGGAAGGTACGCGATCCTCTGTCGGATGGCGTCCTGCGGACTCTTGACTCCCTGCCCAGTGCCATCGACTGCGCCCGAATGCTTCCCCAGACCGAACAAAGTGCGGAGCAACTCCTTCTGTCCCTGACCCTGGAGGCCGCCAATACCCAGGATCTGCCCTGGATAGATATCGAAACTCACGTCATGCAGGCTCTTGCCAAGGCCCAGACCTCGAAGACTCGCTGTCGGCGTCGTCTCGCCCCCTGCGCCAGCCTTTGGCGGGAAGAGGTCCTGCAATCTTCTGCCCACCATCATCTGCACCAGTTCGTCCTCGGTGGTCATGGCTGACTTCCGGGTTCCCACCAGCGCACCATCCTTGAGAACAGCAACGCGGTCGCTGATCCCGAAAACCTCATTTAGCCGATGGGAGACAAACAGGACCGCCCCGCCCCGCTCTCGAAGACGCGACACCGCGCGAAAGACCGACTGCACCTGGTCGTCGTCCAAAGCCGAGGTAGCCTCGTCCAAGATCAGCAGCTTCGGTTCTCCCACCAGCGCCTTCGCAAGTTCCACCAACTGCTGTTCGCCAAGAGAGAGTTGCAGGACCGGCACCCGAGGGTCGACGCCAACCCCGACCTCCTTCAACATCCTGGACGCCTCCCTGTGAAGCGTCTTACGATCGATCATGGCCCCGAAGCGGGTCGGCCAGCTGCTCAGAAAGAGGTTTTCGGCAACACTGAGATGGGGGGACAGACTCAACTCCTGGTGAACAGAGTCAATGCCGGAGACCCTGGCCAGGCGCGGGTTCCAGTGGGATTGGTGATGCCCAAACCAGACTTCCTGCCCGTTGACCAGGAAATGGCCCGAGTCCGCCGGAACGACGCCGCTGACAATATTGATTAGAGTGCTCTTGCCG
>DAHXJB010000127.1:0-1660 GCA_027372455.1 Chloroflexota bacterium
GCCAGGCTCTTCTCGCCTACGCTATCTCTAACGGACATTCCATGCCTCCAGGGGCAAGCACTCGGGATCGAGCGAATAGCGAATTGCGAATAGCGAATAGGAATTCTCTATGCCCATTCGCTATTCGCCATTCGCTATTCGCTCGATCCCGAGTGCTTGCCCCTGGAGGCATGGAATGTCCGTTAGAGATAGCGTAGGCGAGAAGAGCCTGGCGCGGGCGATCTTGGAGCAGACCGGAGAGAACGCTTCCCTGTGCTACTTCTGTAAGAAGTGCACGTCCGGGTGCCCGTTGAGCGACCACATGGATCTCGCGCCCCACCAGGTGATGCGCTCCATCCAGATGGACCGGCGCGATGCGGTCCTTCGGTGCAAGACTCTCTGGCTGTGCGCCTCCTGCCAGACCTGCGTCACCCGTTGCCCGCAGGGCCTCGACCTGCCAAGGATGATGGACGCCCTGAAGACGATGGCGACGGCGGAGGGCGTGAAATGCCCGATTCCCGACGTGCGGACCTTTAGTCAGAGCACGATGCGCTGGGTTGGCCTGACGGGACGTAGCTACGAACCGGGGCTGATAGCCGAGAGGAACCTGCGGTCGGGCAAGCTGATGAAGGACGTTGGGCTGGGAATCAAGCTGATTGCCAGGGGCAAGCTGAAACTGCTGCCCGATATGGTCAGGTACTCGGCGCCCAGCCGCCGTCCGTCGATTCAGGGGGATGACTCCACCGTAGCGTACTACCCGGGCTGTTCCCTTCACTCGACCAGCAGCGACTACGAAGCCTCGGTCCGAACTGTTGTGAGCGAGCTTGGAGTCAAGCTCGAGGAGCCGAAGGGCTGGGTGTGCTGTGGGAGTTCGGCCGCGCACTCTACCTCCCATCTGCAGGCCGCTGCCTTGCCCATGAAGACCCTTGCGCTGGTGCGGTCCTCCGGCCACGGCAAGCTGACCACGCCCTGCCCCGCCTGCTTCTCTCGCTTGAAGACGGCGATCCGGGACGTGGAGGCCGACGAGGCTCTATCGCGCGAGGTGACCCGAGAGACTGGCTACGCGTGGGATGGGCAGGTGTCTGTGGAGATGCTGCTGGATACCGTGGTGGATGGCGTCGGACTGGAGAAGGTGGCAGAGAAGGTGAAGAAGCCTCTGGCGGGTCTGAAGGTCGTCTGTTACTACGGCTGCCTCTCCACGCGACCGCCGAAGGTGACCGGCGCGGAGGACGTCGAATACCCGACGAAGATGGACCGGCTGGCCAAGACGTTGGGTGCCACGGTGCTGGACTGGTCCTACAAGACGGAGTGCTGCGGCGCCAGCCTCTCGGTGACCCAGACCGGCGTGGCGGTGGAGTTGAGCGCGAAGATCCTGCAGAATGCGAGGGACGTTGGGGCCGACGCGGTGGTCACGGGATGCCCGCTCTGCCACGTGAACCTGGACACGCGGCAGGCGGAGATGGCCGCCAACCTGGGAAAGCGCTTCGACCTTCCGGTAGTGTACTTCACCCAGTTGATGGGACTAGCCTTCGGCGCCGAGCCCGGCGTCCTGGGACTGCACAAGCACCTAGTGGATCCGATGCCCGTGCTGAGCCCGATCATCAGGCACTAGGTAAGGCGGCCTCGGGCGAGCGCAACGTTTCGCCAAAGCGACATCTCAGCCCCGATTTGCATAGCTGCA
>DAHXJB010000134.1:0-4584 GCA_027372455.1 Chloroflexota bacterium
GGCGGCAGGTTTCCCTGCCAAAGATGGTCCAACACCCGTCCCGGTGTGCCTACCACGATCTGGGCTCCATTCAACAGCGCCTCGCGCTCTGGCTCCAATGGCCGCCCGCCGTAGACGAGGGTTGTCCATAATTGGTGAGGCTCAGAAAGCCGCTCCATCACTTCCGCCACCTGGATCGCCAACTCCCGGGTGGGTGTGAGGACCAGGGCCTGAATCCCGCGAATCGAAGGATCACATCGTTCGACAATGGGGATGCCGAAGGCGAGGGTCTTGCCAGAGCCCGTGCGGGCTTGCCCGACCACATCGCTGCCCTGCATAAAAGGGGGGATTCCCTGAGCTTGGATGGGGGTGGGGACGGTGATCCCCATCCCCTCCAATGCGGCTAAAGTCTCGGGCCGCAGGCCGAGTTCGGTGAAGGAGGTTCCCGAATCTACCAACGGCTGCGGCTGCCCCTCTGGCTCTCGAAGCAATCCGAGCAGTAAACGGGCCGGTCGCTTCGGGGCTCAAAGGGCACCTGGGTCTCCTTCCCGCACTGAGCGCAGACGGCGGGGTACATCTGCCGCTCTCGTCGATCGGAACCGCCCTGGCTTCGCTTCCGGGCAGCCCGGCAGTCGGGGCAGCGAGTGGGCTCGTTGGCGAAGCCCTTGCTGGCGTAGAATTCCTGCTCGCCCGCGGTGAACACGAAGGTCATGCCGCAGTCCCGACAGGTTAGGGTCTTGTCTTGCATCTCGCGCTGACTCCTTAGGTCAGAAAAATTGGGTTGGTCGGTCAGCGCGACAGGAGGAGGGGAGGACAGGAAGGCCGAGGGTGTCCTGCGCTGAGCCCATCCGAAGTTGCAGACTGCCGATTCATACCACCAGCGTCAGTATAGCATACAGTGCAACATTGTGCCATTGTCTATAACACCCGAGCCCACTGGGCTGCTCTCAGACAAATGAGATGTGTCGGCCTCAGTCACCAAGCCCGGTGTCTGCGTATCCTGTCGGCATGGGGTGTCATTCTTCGGGGAGGATGTCTGTCCGGCCTTCTCGTGGCTGGGTACCGGACGATCTCTGATGGGCTTATGTCTGGGGCTGGGTAGGATAGCGGTACAGCAAACCTTGCTCAAACAGCAGCCGGATGGCCGGCAAGGCGTCATTCGCGAGGCGGACGGGATCCACCTCAGTATCTTCGGCTACCTCCTCGATCAGATCGCTCAGTCGCCGCTCCCCATCGAGACGAAGCAGCAGGTTTATCAGCTGCGGGCTGACCTCGGCGTCGATGCCGATGCCATCCTCTAGGAGCAGGCGAGCATTCTGGACCATGTACTGGCCGTCCCGGTACAGGATGGTCTGTTCCATCCGCTGTCCGTTGGCCGGCCGAAACCTTTCGGCCAGCAGGGCGCGCTCGTCGCCGAGCGACGCCAGGTAGTTCTGAGCTTCAAACAGCCGCGAGATCTGGTCGCTGGCCGAGCCCACGGGCCCGGAGTTCATATCGAGCCGTTGCATCCAATTGGAGCCTCCGGCGCGGCGCCGGAGGAGGATCGTGCCGTATACGATTCCCTCGATCCCCGAAACTCGATAGTATTCGAGCCACCGGTCGAGGGCCTGGGAGAACGCCTTCCCTTCGCCGTGGGCGGAGCTTTGGATCCAGATCGCAGCGTAGGACAGCGGATCGCTGCCGCCATAGTGTAACAGCAAGACGTCGCATCCCCGGCCCTTCACCCAGTTCTCAACCGGCTCCCACCACTGCTCTTTAGCGTGGCACGCCCAGTTGCACAGGATGTGGGCGACCCCGCCCTCGTGTAGAAAAGCCGGTGCTTCGGAAACAACCGTTCGACACAGGGTATCCCCGGGCTGGCCGCTATCCCGGAAGCTGTACTGAAAATCTGGTGATATCACGTAGGGTGGATTGGCAACGATGAGGTCGAACAGGGAGCCTTTCACCGGCTCGAACAGGCTCCCCTGCAGGCACTCGACATTGGACAGGCAGTTCAGAAGAGCATTCAGCCTCGTGTAACGAAGCGCCCGGGGGTTGATGTCGACCGCGGTGACCTGGGTCGAGTGTTGGGCTGCCAGGAGGGCCTGAATACCGCTTCCGGCACCGAGGTCGAGGGCAGATTCGACAGGCCGACGTAGAGTGAGGCTGGCCAGCGTCCTCGCCGCGGGGCCGATGCCGGTGACGTGGTTGGGGCGTAGACGATGCGACGAGTCGGGATCGTGCACAAGGGTTAGCCCTGACCATGGGGTGATCCGGACAGGCGATGCGACTAGGCCCCCGTAGCGGCGCAAGAGGCCGACGCGATAGAGGCGCTCCAAAGGCAACGGGGCGAGGGCCCGACTCGCATCATCAACCGACACGCGGACGCCCAAAATGAAGAGTTGGATCAGGACAGCGAGCGGTGTGCCATGGGGCAGCCGCCGCTCGTGCGCAGGAATATCCGCTTCGTGGATCCCTGGCTGCGCCTCCAGATGGAGCGCAGCAGCGACACCGGCCTCGGTGTAGTCCGCCGCCCGCAGCAACCCACGCAGCGCCGCGAGGGTCTCGGGGTTCTCCGTTTTGTCTCCCACCCTGGGCATGCTAGACATCAAACGTCTCGATCGAAGGGATCGCCGTGAACTCCTGCGCCCGAGTCATCAAAGGGTCGGCCCTTCTAGCGGAAGGGGTTAATCACGAATCCTTCGTGGAACACCAATCAGAACTTCATGTAAATCGTGTCGATCTTGTGGAACCCACTGCTGGTCTTGGGGGACCTGCTATCGATCTTCCGGAAGATACTGTCGATCTTGAGAAACGTACTCTCGATCTTGAGAAAAGTCGATTGCTTGACGTTGTTCAGATCTGTTGTTGCCGCAGTCCTCGGTGACAGGGTAGGCTGCGAGGGATAGGCCAGCGCCACCGCAGCGGTCTGCGCACCTAATGCCAAAGCTGCGGTCGCGATAGTCACTCCGGCAGCTTTAGTCAGTCGTTTCCGTTGAATAGGCATGTTCATCCTCCTTCTATACTTTCTGCTCTCCGCTCCTCCATTTCCCGATAGGCCTGGATATTACGCGTGAAACTTAACATTATCAATAATTAACCATCGTCTCACTCATACCTACTCAACAACAAGGAGGGAAGCCTCCTGGCAAGATGGGTGTTGACCAGACCATCTTGCCAGGCCCAGCCAACCGACTCCGCTTTCGGTTGGAGTCTTTTCGCGGTATGAGGTATGATGGCGTTCCGCGAGGAGAGGCCGGCTCATCCTCGCGGAGTTGCTTCTTTCCCTTCTCACGCTGTGATCGCGACCTCACTTCGTTGTCGTTTCCACGCGGGCCGTCCGCCTGCTTATTCGTCGCCGAGTGGAAAGGGGTGCAAGGAAAGCCGTTGAGCTATCAATTCGCTGACAGAATGGCCAAACCCCATCGTTCTTTCGTCACGGAGATCCTGAAGGTTACCGAGAACCCGGAGATCATCTCTTTTGCCGGTGGCCTACCCAATCCTCGCTTCTTTCCAGTGAGAGAGCTTGCCGAGGCCACCACCAAGGCCATGGAACGGGATGGTCGAAGTGCCCTCCAGTACGCTACGACTCAGGGTTATCTGCCGCTGAGAGAGTACATCGCCCAGCGATATCGGCAGAAGAAGGGGTTGCAGGTCTCGCCCGAGGAGATCCTGATCACCAACGGCTCTCAGCAGGGTTTCGATCTGCTGTGCAAGCTGTTCCTGAATCGGGGTGATGGGATCATTCTGGAGCGCCCCGCCTATCATGGCGCTATTCAGGCTTTCGGCCTGTACGAGCCTGCATTCGAGACGGTGCCCCTTTTGGCGGATGGGATCGACCCCGAGTTGCTGGCGAAGGCCTGCCAGACCCCGGGGATGAAGTTCCTGTACACGGTTACCAACTTCCAGAACCCGTCCGGGTTGAGCTACTCGGATGCCCGTCGCGGGGAGGTTGCTCGCATAGTGCACCGCCACGACATCATGCTGGTTGAGGACGATCCCTACGGCGAACTGCGCTTCCAGGGCAAGGATCTCCCCACCATGAGGAGCTATCTGGAGAGCGCCATCCTGCTGGGCACCTTCTCGAAGACCGTGGCCCCAGGACTCAGACTCGGATGGGTGTGTGCCGACCGAGAGGTCATCGAGCAGCTGTCCTACGCCAAGCAGGCCACCGACTTCCACTCCAACTACTTTGCCCAGATGGTTCTCCACCAGTACCTGATCGATAACGACGTCGATGCCCATATCGCCGTCTTGACAGCTGCCTATAAGGAGCAGGCGGCCACCATGCTCTCCGCCATCGCCAGCTACTTCCCCCTGGAGGTTAGCTGCACGAGACCGGATGGAGGGATGTTCATCTATGCCACTCTTCCGGGTGGTCTCTCTGCCTTGAAGCTGTTCGACCAGGCGGCCGAGGAGAAGGTGGCCTTCGTGCCCGGTCAGGCCTTCCATCCCTATGGAAAAGGTGGAGACGACTCCCTTCGACTCAGCTACTCTACCCTCGATGGAGAGGCTATCGAGGAGGGGATTCGACGTCTGGGAAGGGTCATTAGAAGGAACCTCTCGTGACGAAGGCCCGCTGGTGGGGAGTGGTTCAGTTCTTCTTGCTGGGGCTGCTGGGCTTGC
>DAHXJB010000138.1:0-12288 GCA_027372455.1 Chloroflexota bacterium
CCGCGCCTCTCCGCGGGCCGCGTCCAGTCGGTGGCCGTCCGGCTGGTCGTCGAGCGAGAGAGGGAGATAGAGGCCTTCAATCCCGTGGAGTACTGGACGGTGGAGGCCGAGCTAGCAAAGACGGCGGCGAAGGTCAGCAAGAAGGCCAGTTTCCAGGCTGGGCTGGTGCAGGCTATGGGCAAGAAGCCCGAGCTGGCCAACCAGGAGGACTCCCAACGGGTGTTGGCCGACCTGGAAGGTGCCGTCTATAGAGTAGCCGACGTCCGGGTCAAGGAGCAGACCAGGGCTGCTGCGGCCCCCTTCACGACCAGCACCCTCCAGCAAGAGGCCGGCCGAAAGCTCGGCTTCACAGCCAAACGGACCATGGCGGTCGCGCAGCAGCTGTACGAGGGGCTCGACATCGGTTCCGAGGGCAGCGTGGGGTTGATCACCTACATGCGTACCGACTCCACGCAGTTGGCCGAATCGGCAGTGCTCGAGGTCCGAAGGTTCATCGAGGAGCGGTACGGGCCGGAGAATGTGCCGGAAAACCCCAGGGTGTACCGAACCAAGAGCAAGCTCGCTCAGGAAGCTCACGAGGCCATCCGGCCCACATCGGCGTTCCGAGAGCCGGTAGGAATAAAGCAGCATCTGAGTTCCGATCAGTTCAAACTGTACGACCTGATCTGGAAGCGGTTTGTGGCCTGCCAGATGGCCTCGGCTCGATACGAGGTCACCACCGTCGACGTGGCAGCCAGGGGCGCACAGACCCAGGGCGATTACCTCTTCCGTGCCACAGGCTCGCTGGTGGTGTTCCCCGGCTTCCTGTCCGTCTACAGGGAGGGCCGGGACGACGAGGAGCAGGATGAGGATACCCAGAAGCCGCTGCCGGAGTTGGCTTCGGGGGAGGATCTGCAGTTGGTGAGGCTCTTCAGCGATCAGCACTTCACTCAGCCACCCCCTCGTTACTCCGAGGCCACCCTGGTGAAGGCCATGGAGGAGAAGGGAATAGGCCGACCCAGCACCTACGCCCCGACCCTCTCCACCATCCAAGAGCGTGGCTACGTGGAACGGGTAGCGAAACAGTTGCGACCTACCGAGTTGGGCCGAATTGTCAACGACCTGCTGGTGGAGAACTTCCCTGACGTCATCGACGTGGACTTCACCGCCAACATGGAGGAGAAGTTGGACGAGGTTGCCTCAGGGGATCGCCCCTGGGTTCCGGTGGTTCGCGACTTCTACCAGCCATTTCGTGAGGATCTGGATAGGGCAGGAGAGAGCATCGAGCGGGTGAAGATAGAGCCGGAGCCCACCGACGAGCTGTGCGAGAAGTGCGGCCGTCCGATGGTGATCCGCATGGGACGGTACGGGAAGTTCATGGGCTGCAGTGGTTTTCCCGAGTGTCGGAACGCCAAGCCGCTCCTGAAGAAGATCGGGGTCGCATGCCCCGAGTGCGGGGCCGACCTGGTGGAAAGGCAGACCAAGGCACGACGCACCTTCTACGGCTGCAGCCGCTATCCGGAGTGCAAGTGGACTTCATGGCAGAAGCCCCTGCCCGAGCCGTGCCCCAAGTGCGGTGGATTGATGGTGGAGGCGGGCAAGGGAGGGCCGCGCTGCACGCGATGCAGCCCGGCGGAATCGGGTGGCGAGAGCGCGCCTGCCGACAACGCCGCCGTGGTTCCGGCCAAGGCCACCCGTGCGAGATCTTCCCGGGCCGGCAGTAAACGTCGGTCGGCGTAGAGGGCTCTCTCTCCCCGGCGAAAAGTGAAGCGATCAGGAATGTAGAGCGGGGTAAGGAGCAAACTACCATGTCTATCTCATCCCGCATCGAGAAACTGCGCGAGAAGATGTCCGCCATAGGCGCGGATGCGTTTCTCATCTCGCAGCCCGAGTCCAGGCGCTATCTCAGTGGCTTCACGGGACACGATAGCCCCCCCATGGACTCGGCGGGATACCTACTCATCACTCTGGATAAGGCCATGCTGCTCACCGATGGGAGAACTGTCGAGCAGGCTGAGGCAGAGGCCCCGGAGTATCAGGTGGTGCGGATCGAGGAGAGGCTACCGGCTACGCTGGCTCGCCTCCTCCCGGGGCTGGCCATCTCCAGGATCGCCTTCGAGGGCAACCACCTGCCTTATCGCTTCTATGAAGAGGTGAAGTGGGTACTGGATGCCAATTCACAGCTGATACCCACCTACGACCTGGTGGACAGGCTGCGAGCGATAAAGGAACCGGAGGAGTTGCAGGCCATCGAGGCCGCGGTTGTCCTGGCAGACAAGGCCTTCACCCACCTGCTGGGAATAGTGAGGCCGGGCATGACCGAGAAGCAGCTGGCATGGGAGGTGGAGGCGTTCCTCCGGCAACACGGATCAGAGGGAGTGGCCTTTGATCCGATCGTGGCCGGTGGTCCCAACGCCTCCCGACCGCATCACGTACCTGGAGACCGTCCCTTCCAGCCCGGCGAGCCGATCATTATCGATTGGGGCGCCAGGGTGGATGGCTACTGCTCCGATATCACGCGAACGATCGTCCTGGGCGAAGCCAGCCAACAGCTGAAGGAGTGGTATGGGGTGGTCCTGGAGGCCCAGGAGAGGGCAGAGAAGCGGATTCGCTCGGGAATGGTGGGCATGAAGGCCGATGACACTGCTCGCAAGGTCATCACTGGAGCCGGCCTGGGCGAACAGTTCGCTCACTCCCTCGGCCATGGCGTGGGGCTGGCCATTCACGAAAGCCCGCGGTTGGCTCGAACCTCCGAGGACATCCTGGAGAATGGCATGGTGTTCAGCGTGGAGCCTGGGGTGTACGTCCCTGGCTGGGGAGGCATTAGAATCGAAGATCTGGTAACCTTGCAGGGTGGCAAGCTCGTGGTGCTGACGCGAGCACCGAAGCAGTTAGAGGCAATGGAGGTATAAGCATTGATTAACGTCGGCGAGATCAAGAAGGGAATCATGATTGAGCTGGATGGCCAGCTCCAGCAGATAATCGACTTTCAACATATCAAGATGGGCCGTGGGAGTGCGCAGATACGGCTGAAGATGCGAAATGTGCGGACTGGCCAGATTACCGATCGGAGCTTCCAGGCGACAGAGAAGTTCCAGCGGGTTCGTCTAGACCATCGAACCGTCCAGTACTTGTACAACGATGGTGACCAGTACCACTTCATGGACACCGAGAGCTTCGACCAGATCACGCTCACCCGAGAAGTCCTGGACGATGCCGTCAACTACCTGAAGGAAAACATCAATCTGGAACTGCTCAGCTACAACGAGCAACCTCTTGGTGTCGAGTTGCCCATCACTGTCGACTTGAAGATCGAACACACCGAGCCCGGTTTCAAGGGTGACACCGCGACCGGTGGCACCAAGCCCGCGACTGTAGAGACCGGCCTCGTGGTACAGGTTCCGCTCTTCGTCAATCAGGGTGAGACCATACGGGTGGATACCCGCACCGGCACCTACCTGGAGCGAGTAGGGTAATGGCTTCGCAGTTCGACCTCGACAGGATCGACACGCGGGAGATCGGCAGACTGATGGAGTTGCTCGCCGACAGCGACATCGAGGAATGCGAGATCGAGCGAGGGGAGTTCAGGCTGTCTCTTCGCCGGGCGGCGCGGGAAGCCACCACGAGGGATGCGCCGGCAGCGAGCGCCGCGGCGGCGCCCGAGGACACTCGGCAGGAAGCGCTGATCGTACGAGCCCCAGCCGTGGGGGTCTTCACGCGCGCGGAGAAGGCTTCGGCGTCACCGCGGGCGGAGATCGGGGGCAGGGTCAGCACCGGGGATGTCGTCGGCTACATCGAGATCATGATGATCCCCCACAGCGTGCTGGCCACCGGTGACGGGATCGTCGACAGTTTCCTCGTGGAAGACGGCGAGCCGGTGGAGTACGGCCAGCCGCTGGTGGCGCTGAAGCCAATATTTGATCACTGATCGCTGAGAGGCTCGCTTGCAGATATACGAGGTAGGCCAGGTGACCGGATACCTCAAGCAGTTGATGGACTACGATGAACTGCTGGCCGACCTGTGGGTTCATGGAGAGGTGTCCAACTTCACCCGATCAACCTCGGGCCATCTGTACTTCACCCTCAAGGACGGGCATGGACAGATTCGTTGCGCCCTCTTTCGCGCCTCCCAGCGGAAACTGGGAGTAGACCTCGGCAACGGCCTCAGCGTTCTGGTCCATGGCAGGGTCTCGTTTTACGAAGCCCAGGGCAACTGCCAGCTGTACGCCGACGCCGTTCAACCCGAGGGAGTCGGGCTGCTGTATCTCGAGTTTGAGGCACTGCGAGCGAAGCTGGAGGCTGAGGGGCTGTTTGCCCCCGAGCGGAAACGCCCCCTGCCAGCCCATCCCCAACGGATTGGGATCATCACATCGCCGACCGGCGCTGTAATCCACGATTTCCTCACTATCGCCAGCCGCCGATACCCGCTGGCAGAGATCCTCCTGGCCCCCTCAGCCGTGCAGGGAGAAACAGCCCCCGCCGAAGTGATCTCCGCCCTGGAGAGGTTGAACTATTACCATTTCACCCGCAACCCTCTGGACCTGATAGTGATCGCCCGCGGCGGAGGCTCAATGGAGGATCTCTCCGCTTTCAATCACGAGGGGCTGGCCAGGGCCATCTTCGCATCCACGGTGCCGGTGGTGTCGGCGATTGGCCATGAAACGGATTTCACCATCGCGGACTACGTCGCCGATCTTCGAGCCCCGACGCCATCGGCCGCGGCGGAATTGGTGACCCCCAATGTGCTAGACTTCCGCATGCAACTGGCCGAGTCGAAGCGCCGTCTCGCCTGGACGCTCCAGGACCGGCTGCAGGAAGCGGAGAACGCCCTGGTTAGGTCGCGAGATCGCCTGGAGCGCCATTCTCCGTCGGCGGAGATAGAGGCACGTCGGAGAGGCGTGGACGACTTGATCGAGCGGGGTCACGGGCTCCTAGCCCACAACCTCCAGATGACCAGAGAAAGGCTGCGCGGCTCTGCCCTCAGGTTGGAGACTCTCAGCCCCATGCAGACGCTGCACAGGGGTTACTCCCTGTGTGAGAACCGCACGAAGGGCATCCTGGTGCGGAGCTACCGGTCGGCGGAACCGGGAGACCAACTGGAGATTCGAGTGGCCGACGGTTGCGTTAGCTCCAGAGCGACTGGGACGGCCGGGCCAGGGAAGTAGACGAGCTGTTGCGATTGCATGTTGGGAGTGCAGTGATGAGTGTGGATCCAGCATTCGAACAGCTCACCTTTGAGCAGGCCTTTGAGAGGCTGCAGGCTACCATTCGAGCGCTGGAGGAAGGGGGGCTCTCCCTGGACGCCAGCATTGAGCAGTTCGAGCTGGGCACACGACTGGCCAATCTCTGCAACTCCATGCTGGACCAAGCGGAACTGAGGGTCAGCCGTTTGCTGGCCTCTGGCGAGGAAATGCCGCTGCTGAGGACTGAGGAGTAAGCGATCAACTGCCGGCTGTCAGGGCTCAAGGTTTCGGAGCTCTAACCACATCGAATCACGCGGGGACGAACCCCCTGTTGGCCCTCCGTGTCCATAGGGTCCGAGCACGATCACAAGGATCGTCCTCGCGGATATCGTCAAGCGCTCCCGGTGCGGCGCTGAGGTCACCTTGGAGATATTACAGAACCACATTCTGATGGTGTCGTTAGTGGCGTGGGCCCTGGCTCAGGCGCTGAAGGTCCTCGTCATCCTGTTGCAGGAACACAGGCTCGACCTCTGGAGGTTGGTCAGCGCCGGCGGAATGCCCAGCTCCCACTCCGCATTGGTGGGAGCCCTGGCCACAGGTGTGGCCATGCAGGACGGGGCCAGATCAAGCACCTTTGCACTTGCCGTGGTGTTTGCCGCCGTGGTGATGTACGACGCGGCGGGGATCAGGCAGGCGGTCGGCATCCAGGCACGTATCCTGAACAGGATGCTGGATGAGTTCTTCAAGCACCAAAGGTGGAACGAGGAGAGGCTGCGGGAGCTGCTGGGGCACACCCGCGTGGAGGTTCTGGTGGGAGCGTCCCTCGGGATCGCCATGGCTCTCATCTGGGTATAGATGTGCTGAAGTGTGATCTGCATCTCCACAGCTTCCGTTCTCCAGACTGCAACATGAGTCTGGACACGATAGTCAGGACCTGCCTGCGCCGTCGGATCGACGCCATCGCGCTCACCGATCACAACAGCGTATCCAACGCCCTACCACTGCAACGGCTGGCTCCATTCCCAGTGATAGTGGGCGAGGAGATAAAGACCACCGAAGGGGAAATCATCGGACTCTTCCTCACGGACGAGATACCCCGAGGAATGAGCCCTGAGGCCACGGTCGAGGCGATCCACCAGCAGGGAGGAGTGGTGTACATTCCTCATCCGTTCGACCGAGTGCGCAGAAGTGTCCTTCGAACGGAAGCGCTGATGGAAATCCTGGATCAGGTGGACGTCATAGAGACGTACAACTCTCGCATATCTTTTCCGGGAGATGTCTTGACTGCCATCCGGTTTGCCGAGAAGCACGGCAAGTTGAAAGGGGCAGGTAGTGACTCTCACGTCTTCTGGGAGCTAGGGAACTCATTCGTGGAGATGCCGGAGTTCACGGAGAGGGATGGCTTCCTGCAGTCTCTGGCTCAGGGTTCGATACACGGCAAACTGACCCATCCGGTGGCCCACCTCGCGTCGACCATCACCAAGTGGCGCAAGAAGTACATGAAGAGATAAGCAAAAGGTCGTCGGCAGGCAACCACTACTGCGCGCGTACCATCTTGGCTGCCTCGCGGACGACCTCCACCTCGTTCTCGTAGCTCATAGCAGCCAGGGCATCCTCAAGATCGAACCAGCCGGCCCTATCGTTCTCTTGATCTCTGCGAGAGAAGTCCCCTCCGGTAGGCTCCATCAGGAAATAGTGCACCTTCTTGTGGACACGAGATCCCCTGGCAAAGAACCAGTATTCGATGACCCGGATCGGCCCGACCATCTCCACCTCCAGGCCCGTCTCCTCGTTCACTTCTCGGAGAGCGGCCTGTTCGATAGTCTCTCCCTGGGCCAGACCCCCTTTCGGCAGGTACCAAGCATCCCGCTGGCTGTCGCCCACCAAAGCCACCTGAATCCGCCCATCCAGCTTCCTGGTCACGACCCCTCCGGCCGAAACCGCGCCTACCATCCTTACCCTTGGCATGGATTTCCCTTCCTTCGCCCTCGGCGGAACTGTCTTACGGCAGGTGCAAGAGCCCTGCCAAAGCTCCCATGCTTCGCAGGGTTCCCGCTTTGGAGCTGCAACTGATGCCCTGAACCGCACCATATATTGTACCCAGGGAGAGTCCAGGATGCATCTTGACCCATAGCGCCAAAACAGTTAGCACAAACTTGAGAATTGATGTACAATGTTGGTAATCTTGTTGATAGTTAACCTTGGTCCCAATACTCTCAAAGGTGAGGTGCAATGGAACGCAAGGTACCGGCGGCTCTGCTTAACCCTGTCAGCCTCCTCGGCGCCGTCATGGCGGCTTTCTCCCTGGTCATCATCCTAGTCCTCCTCGTGCTGGGTGCCACGGGAGCGGCCGCAAACCCCTACACTGGCATCCTCGCCTTTCTGGTGGGACCAACCGTGCTGGTGCTCGGGCTACTGTTGATCCCCATCGGACTGGTGAGGGAACGCCATCGTTTGGCCCGCCTGGGGCTGGTGGCAAAGGCATTCCCCATCCTCGACCTGAATGACTCCAGGCAGCGGCGAGGCATTCTGGTCTTCAGCGCCGTTACAGCAGGTTTGATGTCGGTGATGGTGGTCACCACCTACGGGGCGGCTCAGTTCATGGAGACACGCGAGTTCTGCGGGGATATCTGCCACCGCGTGATGGCTCCCGAGGCCGCTGCGGAACAAGCTTCACCCCACGCCAGGGTGGAGTGCGTGCGTTGCCACATCGGCCCAGGCGCCCCCTGGCTCGTGAAATCCAAGATCTCAGGTATCCGGCAGGTGGTCAACTACAGCCTGGGCACCTACCCTCGGCCAATCGATGTCCCCATTAAGGACCTGCGCCCTAGCCGGGACACGTGCGAGGGATGCCACTGGCCCGAGCGCTTCTACGGCGACCTGCAGCGCGACATTGTCCATTACGCTCAGGACGAAAAGAACACACCCCAGGTTCAGCCGATGATCTTCCGTGTGGGGGGAAGCGCTCAGGAGCAGGGAATCCACTGGCACACCACGGCCAAGGTGTACTACCTCCCCCTGAACGGCTCGCGAACCGAGATCGGATGGGTGCGCGTGGAGAGGCCTGACGGCTCGGTGGATGAGTTTGTCCTCCCGGAGAAACAGGCACAGGTAACCCCCGAAAAGATCAAGGTCGACGAGCGTTTCATGGACTGCATCGACTGCCACAACAGGGCAGCCCACAATTTCAACTCTGTTGAGAACGGGGTGGACGCAGCCATGGCCCAGGGTGCCATCAGCGCCCAGATCCCATTTATCAAGCAACAGGCGATGCAGGCCATGGGCCAGGTAACCGACAAGACCACCGACGACCAGTATCAGAGCAGCTTGAAGCGAATCGATGGCATCGTGGAGTACTACCGAACTCAGCAGCCTCAGGCCTACCAGCAGAACCAGGCTCAGATCAAGCAGGCCGTGGCCGAGTTGAAGGGTATCTACCAGCGCTCAGTGTTTCCCGATATGGGGGTCGGCCCCAACGTCTATCCCGACTGGGCAACCCATGAGGGCTGCATGCGCTGCCACGGGAAGCTCGTGGGGATAGCCGGGGAAGCCAAAGGAAGGGCCATCGAAGCCGACTGCCAGACCTGCCACTACCTAGCACCGCCCGCCCCGCGGGTACCCGCGGCATCAGCTCCGTCACAGCCGGCAGCGGCTGCCGCCCAAGCCAAGAGCTCAGGCCCACCGGCCATACCTCATCCTACTGAGGGTCGAAGTCAGTGTGACGCTTGCCACACGATTGGAGGGCCGGGTGTCGGCACGGCCGGTGGGGTTGGGATACCGGCGGATCACCAGGGACGCACCGACTCCACCTGCACCGGCTGCCACAAACCGGCGTAATGGACCATTTCCGGCCCTCTCCACTCGGGAGAGGGCCGGAAAGAGAACATGGCGCTTCCAATCCATCAGCCGCCAACCAGGTACCGCGCGGGAACATAACCCTCCGTTCCATCCGGCGCTCGAACGTGTTGCCACGTCTGTCCATCCCCGGTAACGGGAGGGCCCACCACTACCATGGGCGTGTGGTCTATCCAGGCCCGAATCTTGTCGTCCATCCGGGGGGTCCTCCGCAAGAACACTCCCTCACCGTCGGTATTTCCCACCATTAGAATCTGTCCAACGGGCTGTGGACTGGCCTGCGAAGCAGTCGGGGACTGGGTAGGGGCACCAGCGGTCGGTGAGGAAGTCGGCATGGGCGTCCCGGTAGGCGGTGGCGTTCCTGTGGCCGGGGTGCTCGGCGACGGGCTTGAGCCCGGCTGCTGGGCCGACGGCAATGGGGCCACTACCGCGCCACTCTCCGCCATGCCGCTGGGTGCAGTGGCGGTTGGAGCGCTCTCGGCCAATCTGGCCGGAGAGGTAGGTCGGGGCCTTGGGGTCACTGTCGATCGCTCGGCAACAGCACCCGAGTCGGGCTCGCTGGTGGCGTTCCCAATAGCAACCACTGCGCCGGCAAACAGTATCGCAAAGATGAGCAAGAATGGAGCAGCTTTCACGGCGGCAGCTATCCTTTCTCGAGTGAAGGCGACGCGGGAAGAGTGAGCCGCCCACAACGAACCAGCGGATGGTCGAGCCCACCCTCTTGCGCACCGTCGGTAGATGCACATACCGTTCCGCTTACCACGCAGCCCGCGGATTCTGCTATGCTAATGGGGCCTACCGACTATCCAGTTTTCACCATGCAGGCGGTCCCAACATCCAGTTCCAGGAGGAGGGAATTCATGCCGAAGCACGTGATTGCGGTGATCCCCGGCGATGGGATCGGACCGGAGGTAATCGGCGAAGCTCGGAAGGTGCTGGAGGCTGCCGGACGAGTCACCGATATCCAGTGGGAGTGGCGGGATATCCCCATCAACGCCGAACGAGCGCTCAAGACCGGCGAGGGTGCGACCGAGCAGGATCTTGACGAGATGGCGAAGACCGAGGACATCCTGCTGGGTGCGCTGGGAGACCCGAGGGTATCCGAAAAGATCATGCAGACGGGGAGCGTGCTCAAGACCCGCTTTCACTTCGACCAGTACGTAAATCTGCGACCGGTGAAGCTGTACCCTGGGGTGGATAGCCCCCTCCAGGGCAAGAAGGCCGGCGACATCGACTTCTACGTGGTTCGAGAGAACAGCGAGGACTTCTACATCAGCCTTGGAGACCATTTCGAGGGCTCCAGCCATCACAGCAACATCCAACTGAAGCGTCACCTGTACACCGCCAATTTCGGCATGGAGGTCAGGGTCGAGCCTTCCCAGAAGATGGGCTTCCACATCGGCGCGATAACGGCAGCAGGGGTCGAGAGGGTGGCCCGCTACTCCTTCGATTTCGCAAAGAGGAAGGGGATGACCCGGGTCACGGCCGTTGACAAAGTGAACGTCCTGGGCGAGATGTACGATATCTGGCGGGAATCGATCTCGAAGGTAGCCGCGGAGTACCCTGAGATTCAGCTGGAGTTTACCCTGGTGGATGCCATCACTATGTTCTTCGTGCGCCGTCCAGAGCGATATCAGGTAGTGATTGCTCCCAACCTTTTCGGAGACATCATCACCGATCTAGCCGCGGGTCTGGTGGGCGGCATGGGAATGGCACCCGGCGCCAACATCAATCCCCAGGGCGGCCCCTCCATGTTCGAACCCATCCACGGCAGCGGCCCCGACATCGCGGGCAAGGGTATCGCCAACCCGGTGGCCGCGATTCTCGCGGGCGGCATGATGCTGGAGCATCTGGGCGAAGAGAGAGCCGCCAAGCTGGTCGAAACAGCGGTCAGCGAACTGCTGGGCGAGCGCCGGGTCAGAACCCCGGACCTGGGCGGCCACAACTCCACCAGCCAGGTCGGGGACGCCGTCGCCGCGAGGGTTCTGGCTCTGGGGGAAAAGCTGTAGCAGCGGTGCAATGGCATGGGTTCTGCGACCCGCCGACGTGCACGACGACGCTGGCCTATGAGCGGATCATGACAGATAAGGGGGCTGAAGATGGGTGAACCAGAAGGGTTGGGCGACGAGGGCCTTGGGGGTCAGGAAACTACCGGCGGCGCCCGAAAGCGCCGGGGTGAGCTTCGTGAGCAAGCCGAGTTGGCTTGGACCCGAGTGCAACGGGTAATACATAAGCCAACAACCCCATCCTTCACCACGGAGAAGCTGCTGGAGAAAATGGAGCAGGTGCCGTCCTCCAGCTACGTGGCCGGCATCGCCGTGTCATTCTTCGCGTCAGCCTTGCTGCTGTCCCTGGGGCGTCGCTCCACCAGTACTCTGGTGGGTTTGGGAGGCCCCCTGGTGCTGGGTGCGGCTCTTTACGTCAAGTCGCTCCGCCAGGCTCGGCAGGTCTAGCGGTATCTATCCGAACATCCCGGGGAGGCCCGACGGCATCTTACCCTTGCCGAAGGGCCCTTTGCCCGAGGCCATCGCCTTCATCATCTTCTGCATCTCGAAGAACTGGTTGAGGAGACGGTTGACGTCCGCCGGAGTCGTCCCGCTGCCCCTGGCGATGCGACGCTTCCTGCTACCCCCGATTACGTGAGGGTTGCGCCGCTCCTCGGGCGTCATGGACAGAACTATGGCCTCCACCCGCTTCATCTGTTTCCCATCCAACGCGGAAGCTGCCTCCGGACTTCGCGTCAGCTTGTTGAGCCCCGGGATCATGTCCAGGATTTGGCTGAGCGGCCCCATGTTCTTCAACTGCTGCATCTGCTCCAGGAAGTCCTCCAGATCCAAGGTCCCGGACTTCAGCTTCTTCTCCAGCTTCTGGCCCTGCTCCTGGCTGTAGTTCTCCTGCGCCTTTTCGATCAGGCTGAGCACGTCGCCCATGCCCAGGATTCGAGAGGCCATTCGCTCGGGATGGAAGGGCTCCAGTGCATCCAGCTTCTCCCCAACACCGACGAACTTGATCGGCACGCCGGTCACCGATCGCATGGAGAGGGCGGCGCCACCTCGAGCATCACCGTCCATCTTGGTCAGGATCAGGCCGGTCAGCCTGACCCGGGCGTTGAACTCCTCGGCTACCCGGACGGCGTCTTGGCCGGTCATGGCGTCGGCCACCAGCAGGGTCTCCGTGGGATGCGTCTTGCGCTGGATCTCCTCCAGCTCCGCCATCATGTCATCCGCCACATGCAGACGGCCGGCGGTATCCAACAAGACCGCGGTCAGGC
>DAHXJB010000140.1:0-10203 GCA_027372455.1 Chloroflexota bacterium
AGCCAAACTGGAAAAAGGCACCGAGGCCGAGAACCACACCAACTGCCACGAGGATGAAGGCGGCCAGGACGGCCGAAATACCGAGGCCGGCGAGACGCCGACGCTCCCAGGTGGAGACGCCTGCGGCCCTGTCCTCGGCCGTCCTGGCCGCCTTCATCCTCGTGGCAGTTGGTGTGGTTCTCGGCCTCGGTGCCTTTTTCCAGTTTGGCTCGGGCGCCCTTGCCGAGAACCTGCGAAACTGGGCTCAGGCGCACTACCTGGACCTGCTGGATCCCCTCAGGCCGCGAGTCGCCCTCGCCCTGGTGGGCCTCGTCGTTTCCTCTCTGGCGCTCGCTGGTGCGGCAAGGGGCAAGCTCTCGACGCGGGCGCTGGGTCTGTCGCTGATCGGTACTACGGCGGCAGTTCTGTTGCCGCTGGCGGCAATTCTCAATCCCGCTCTGGACGCTCGCGTGGCGGCGAGGTTGCCGGAGACCGTTCGTTTTCTCCAGGCCCGGCAAGGCCAGGACGGTCTCTTTCGGGTCTTCGGCCACCGGCCGGGGACGCGGATCTACAACCACATGCGCTACTACGGCCCCGGGCCCGAGGCCGGCTTCGCCGACGACTTGAGATACCGCTTCCAGGCGGAGATGCTGGCGCCGGTGCTGAATCTTCGATGGGAGGTCGCCTCGGCCGACGGCTACGAGCAGTTGCACTCCCGCTACCAGGAGATGCTGCTGCGCTACATCGACAGCGAGCGGATCTCAGCCTGGAGCGACGTCCCGGGCCGATGGGCTCTTCTGAACATGGAAGGCCGTCTGCGGGTGCTGAGCATGCTCGGGGTGCGGTATCTGCTGACCGCCGTCGATCTCAGCAACGAGGCTCCAGAACTGAGAACCGTGGACCGGGTGGAGGTCGAATCGGGTCCCTTGAGCAGATCTGGGCTCGCCGTTCTGGTTCAGGAGAATCCGAACGCCCTCCCCCGCTACTACCTGGTGCCGTCCGCCCGCGTCTTTCCCACCGACCACGATGTCCTGGATGCGGTGGCGCATGGGAAAGCTGACCCGGGGAGGGAGGTTCTACTGACGGCGGGGGAGACGGGAGACTCTTCCGGCGCCGTTGCCACGCCGCTCGTCGCACCCCTCCAGGGGAGCGTGCGACCTCTCTCCCTCCGAAACGCCGAGGTTACCCTGCAGCTCTCCACTGACCGGCCAGCCTACCTGGTAACCAGCGATGCCTACTGGCCGGGCTGGCACGCCTTCGTCGATGGGCGGGAGGTGCCGCTGCTCAGGGCAAACGTGGGCGGACGGGCGGTATGGATCTCCGAGGCGGGATCCCATCTCGTCACCTTTCGGTTCGATCCGCCGGGGTTCGCCGTGGGGCTGTGGATCTCGGCGGCGTTCGTCCTGCTCCTGTTTGGCTGGTTGGGTCTATGGATCAGCGGGCGAACGCATCAGGGCGGCAGATCCGGAACGTCGACCTCGTAGACCCTGAAAGATGACTTCCCCGTGGGTTTCGGGAAGAAGCCCAGGCGCTTGGCCTGCGGAACCGCCTGCTCGAAGGCGTCCAGCCGGTCCCATCCGTCGTTCCCCATCAGCAGGATGGGCACCCGATGGGATTTCCAGGCGTCCAGGAACCCCTCGGGCTCGCGGGCCATGTGGGAATCGACGTAGAAATGGACCCCCGGCATCCCTCTCATGTACAACTGTACTCCAGAGTAGGTTTGCCCATAGTAGTAATCGCCCAGGACGATGATCGGCTGGCCGTTCCTGGTTAGCTCTTCAGCTCTCTGCTTCAACACCTCTACCGCCTCCCCGAACCCGTAGCCGGAGGTCAGGTCGGTCACGAAGAGTGCGTGGTCCGTAGGGGCCAGAGGCGCGGACTCGGGACTATTCACCAGTTGCGCGTCGAACAGGAGAGTTGGACCGACGAGGGCGACGAAGACCGCACCCGCTGCCAACGGTTGCACAGTCTGGGGGATCACGATCCGGAGTCCCCTAACCCACTTGCTCGACCAAAACGACTTCCATACCGACATCATCGGTGTCGCCAGCAGCAATAGCAGCGGGAACACCCCCTGGTAGACGTATCGGCTCTGGTACATCTCCGGTCTCGACAGCAGCAGTACCGGCATCGTGAAGGCCGCCCAGCATCCGAGCAGCAACACCGTTGGCCTCGTCCTCTGGACCAGTCCCCACGCCACCGCTACCAGGACCAGGGCCCACAGGGGGAAGGGCAGGTAGGTGTGAAACCACATCCAGTATCGCAGGACGTTGGCCGTCCAGCGCGCAACCGGGAAGGTCAGCAGTGACTGGGGCGATTCGGAAAAGCCCTGGGCCTTGTCCCACAGGTTCTCGGCCTCCGGCGCTAGGAACAGCAGCCCCGCCAGGACCACGAGGACCGCTCCGGCGACGGCCAGGCCGGCGACGGCCAACCTGAGCTTGTCGCGTCTGCGGAGCAGGATGGCGGAGAGCACGGGGAACGGGATCATGAACAGGGCCGGCATCTTGGTCCAGAGGCCCGCACCGAGCGCCATCCCAAGCCCGGCGCCGGCCAGGAGGGCACTTCGAGCGGTGCTCGACCTACCCGCGACGAATACGGAAAGCGTGAAGGTCCAGATGCCGGCGGCGTTGAGCAAAGCTTCTACGAGGGCCATTCGATCGTAGAACAGATCGAACGGCACTACTGCATAGAGCAGCCCCGCGAGTAACCCAGCCCACCTTCCCGCCAACCAATAGCCCGCCAGGTAGATCCCGATGGCGCTGAGGACGCCGGCCAGCGCCGACACCACGCGCCCTGCCAGCAACGGGTCGGAGAACAGGTAGCTGGCGCCACCGGACAGCCACATGAAGAGTGGCTGTTTACCGTCCTGGATTATGGGGATGAACAACGCCGCCCGCGTCCTCTGTTCCCAGATCTGGAGTCCCCAGTTGAGATAGGTGGCCTCATCGACGTAGATGGGTAGGCTGAGGAGGTTAAAGGTCCGAAGGCCAAGAGCCAGAACCGAGACGAGAAGTGCACCCACCGTGGGCTGTAGACGACCGGTCTTGTCCGTCATCCTTCGGCCCTCATGGGGCCTCCGGGGGAGGGACTCGGCAGAGATCCCGGCGATGGCACCCTCCCCCGGATCTCGGGAACGTTCCCTCTTTCGAGGAGGGCGGCTCGAGCCGCAAGGATCGCCAAGGCTACAAAGAGGAAGATGGCGATCAGAGCAGGTGCTCCGGCCTTGTAGTACACGTACAGGTCCAGCTTCGCACCGGTGTAAAGAAAGTCGTGGAGCAGGCGGAGGTGGGCGAGGATGGGCGAGAACCGTGGGTCCCACAGGATCAGGTCGATGTTGGCGCCTCGACTCCAGAGGTCGAGCCAGCCGTTGTTGAAGTCGAACAGCACCGCCAGGAAGTTGATGCAGAAGCCTAGCGCGGCCGCAACTCCCCACAGGAGGAGGGAGACCTTGCTTCGCCAGGGATGCTCCAACAACATCGCCGACGGCAAGAGGGCGTAGGGCAGGAACACCACCATGTAACGGTTGGCCCAGGTGAAGCCCGCGAACCAGTCCCCGAAGCTACCGTACAGCAGAGTGGCCAGCAGCATGAACCCTCCGAAGACGTAAGCTTCCATCCGTCGGCGGGTTGCCAGGAGCGGCAGGGACACTATTCCGAGCAGCGTCAGCGGGTTGTAGAGGAACAGCCCGAAACCGGGGCTGAAGAAGGTTCCGAACAGTCCCAACCACGGTTCGCGCGAAAAACCGGCCAGGGACTGCTGCGCACCGTATCCTGTCGCGAAGACGGAACCCGTCTTGGCGTAGTTGTACCAGCCGACGGTCGTGGCGACGATGGCGGAGATGCAGAGAAGGAAAAGGACTATGCCTCCGACTTCTCGCGATGGGTCGCGCCTCAGTCGAGTGATCAGGGGGACGGCCAGGGGTGCGGCAAGGAGAGCTAGCTCGACGCGCGTTCCGATGGCGAGGCCAAGGCAAAGCCCTGCTAGGAGATAGCTTCTCCACCCGGGGTGGGTTGTCCGGAGGATCAGGTATGCGGCGCAGATCAGGAATAGGGACGCGACGGGCTGGCTCAAGAAGGTTTTGGAGTACACCCAGGCAGAGCTACCGAGCCCGTAAGCTGCGACCACCGCGAGGGAGGTGACGGGCCGAAAGCCGAGATGGCGGGCAAGGGAGTAGAGCAGCGCGCAGGTAGCGGCGGCGGCGAGCGGATTCACCAGCAGGTCGATCAAGGGGGGCGCCGCGTTCGGAATCGGGAAAGCGGGCGAGGGCGGGTCTGCCTCCAGCCCCACTATCTTGGACAAACCGTAGGAGGGCAGCGCCAGCAGGGAGGGCACGAGCCCGTACTTGGAATACCAGAAGGGGGCCAGCCCCCTGGCGATGGCCGGCTCATCCCGGGGTATCGCGATGGAGCCTCGCTCCGCCAGGTTCTGGGTGACGAAGAACATCGAGCTTTCGTCCGGAGTGTACAGGTGACCGCCAGCCGTGAAGACGTAGAGAGTGGCAAAGGCGGCGAAGAGCAGCAGGGGTGCTGACGGTTCCTTGCAGAGCCATCCTCGCATCCATTGCCATCCACCGAGGTTCCAGACCAGGGTGGCCTCCTGACAGGCGATCCAAAGCACCAGCGGGGAGGCGAGGGCCAGGGTCCTGGGGATCGGATTGACGCTCAGGAAGTGAAATGCGTCGTCGGAAAGGTAGGCCGCCCCGAGAAAGGCGACGGATAGCAGGAGCGCTACGGCCGGCAAGGCGGGGCGAGATGAGCGCGAGAGGCGCAGCGACACCATGGCGTAGAGCCCCTGCAAGACCAGCAAGGCGGCGAGTGCAGTGACCAAGGCCAAGGCCCAGGCGCGACTCATGGAGATGGGTGTTGTCCGCCCCTCGGTCAGCGACACGAAAAGTGCAGCCCAACTGGAGATGCTAGCCAGAAGGAGAAGGAAATGCTTTCGTGCCCCTACGATGGATCGTCTCAATCCGCTCTTTCCATGGCTATGAGTGTGTCGGCACTCTCGCCAAGCTTGCGATCGCCCCGGTCGGCCAGCAGCGCGAAACCGAGCGCCACAAGGAAGACGAACCCCGATGCGTACCCGAAGGGGCGTCCGTTGCTGTCGAAAGACATGTCCAGCGGCTTGAAAAAGGTTAGGGCATCATCCGGCCAGACCATGAAGGTCGGCCTTGCGACGGTGACGGTGCCGTCGAGGTAGTAGGTCATGGTGGGGAGCGTCATCGGGTGAGCAAGAATCGACTGCATGGAGAGATAGGTGTAGGTGGTGAGTACCTGCTCTGCCCCTGGCCGATGAGTGGCCGTGGGGTTGGCCAGGATGTCGGACTCCCGAAGTGTGGCGGCCACCAGGAGGAGAAGGCCAATGTAGGCGATGAGGTTCAGACGACGCCGGCATGCCAGATAGCTATACAGCCGATAGCACCCGTATGCCGATACGACCATCAGCAAGGGGATGCCGAAGGACGCGTGGCGAAAGAAGTCCGCGAAATGATAGGTGTTGGGGATGTATGGGTCTGCGAAGAAGATGAGAACGGTGTTTCCGATGGCAGGAATCGCGAAGGCGAGGAGACGGCGGCGGTGAAGGGCCATTGCCGCCGTTCCTCCCAAGACGCACAGGACGAACAACGCCACGAGGAGGATACCTCCCTGGGCATCGACTCCCAGCCCCCTATGATAGAAGCCAAGGGCGTCGTAGCCTTTCAGAAGGCTGTAGTTGCGCTCCGGGTTCCTCAGGGCAAGGGTGTGGTTGTAGTTCTGAGGCCAGAGGAAGCCGAAATTCAGCTCCCACAGGCATACCATTGGCGCCACGAAGAGGCCCAGCGCGCCAAGATAGGCGAGGAGCTGCTTGATGGTTGGGCGACAAGCAAGAACTCCGACGGCGAGACAGGCGGCGTACAGAATGCCCTCGGGCCTGCCCAGCGCCAGGATTCCGGCGGCCAGACCTGCCACCAACCAAGGCGTCAGCGTCTTCCCTCGACTAACAGCCCGGAGATAAAGGTAAGCGGCGAGGTTCAGGCTGGTTAGCAGAAAAGGATCCGGATCCGGCAAGTTCAGGACCCAGAAGCGGAGGTACGGGAAGAGCGATGTCAGAGATGCAAAGACGACGGCCGCCGCTCGGGATTTCGTAGATTCGCGGATGAGCAGATAAAGAGAGAGAGGGAAGAAAGTGTTCCACATGGCCGCCGGCAGGTGAGCTGCAGCCGAGTTGTGGCCCAGCAGGGCGAAGGCGGCCTTTAGCATCGCCGGAAAGAGAGGCAGATCGTAGACGAAGGGGGGGCTCCCCGCCGAAACCGGGCCGGGCTCCGTGAGTGTCACTGGATAGCCGCCCAATAACTGGTGCCCATCGGCGATGGCCCAGAAGCGGAGGAAGGCGTTGCCGATTGGCATGAGGTAGACGCTCGCCTGCAGCACGCCCAACAACAAGAAAGCTGCGGGTATGCCAAGGTCGGCGGAGCGGCCTAAGATGGCGGCTCGTCGGGGCGATTGCCGGGGACTTTCCGAACACCAGAAAGCTACTTTGGCCAGGAATATCGCGAGCAGGCCCGCGCCGACCGCTAGCACGGGATAGGGCTGGATCGGTGAGAAGAGGATTTCGACCCGGGCGCCCAGGTCCGGTCGAAAGCGAAGCATCAGTAGCTCGACAAGAAAGGCGACGAGAAACGGCGCAGAGGAAAAGGCAAGGAGTTGAAAGGAATGCGATTTGACAGCGCTCTCGTTTGAGAATCGAAGTGCAGGCCACAAAGATAGAGCCAGATAGAGGGCGAAAACCCCAAGTGCCGAGGCAATCCAGAGTCTTGGCTGTCCTGTCTGAGCCAACGATCCGAGAACAAGTCGGCTGGTGCAAAGGCCTGCAGCCAGCGCTTCCAGACAGGTGCCCAGAAGGAATAGCGTGGGAAGTGAGTGGGATGAATCGTTCAGAGGGTGATGGCGAAAAGGGAGGTGCAAGCTGTGATCCTCGTGAGATAGATATGCAACGAGCATTATTGGCGTCCGCCGCCGATTTGGCAACCATTGTCGACGGCAGCGGAGCGTCGCGTGGCTGCCGGGGGAGCAAAAAGCAAGTACACAGGAAGCGGTCTTCGGGCCGGGGAAAGAGCCTGAGAGCGCGGATCTGGAATTGTAGATCGTGGTGGGGGATGTGGACGGGGCGATTCCGGGTCACTACTTTGTGTTCGCCTCGCTGGCCCGTTGACTGGAGATCGCCGACTTGTTCGCCGCGCTACCGATCAGGTAAGATGCGGTGGCCATCGAAGCCGTTGCGTGAATCGCAACTGTTAGACAAAGCGGCGGTGCAACGTTAGCCCTCCCACTTCCCTTCTTCTGCGGTCACCTCAACTGAAGGCCGAGGCCAGAGTACATGACAAACGCTCGCCGGGCTCGCAGCATCGCCGCATGGATCGCTTGGACGGGTTGGTCAGCGCTCCTTGGATGTTCTATCGCCCTGCTCATCAGCACCGTGCTGTTTGGTCGCCTGCCGATCAGCCATCTTGCCAGTGTGTGGCCGAGGAGCGTGACTCTCGCCGGGGCATCGGTGGCCGTAACAGGCTGGTGGCTGGCCTATGCTTGGGTGTTGCGATTGCGCCGAGGGCAATTGCGCTTGCGGGATGCAATCATCCCAAGCCTTCCTCTGTTCGTCGTCGTTACAGTGCCGGTTATTGCCATTTACTCTTCTGATGTAGTGCATCACTACTTCTACTTCTACATGGTGTACTTGAACCAACCGAAACCATTAACTCTTCTGCTCGTTCTGCTCGTGAGTTCGGCTGTTCTGCAAGTTACCCAGTTGGCGTCTGCCAGGGTGTCTTTCCCGCTTGCGCTCTCGCTTGCCCTGGGCCGTGTTGGCGAACACTTCACCCTGTTGCTGCTCCTGGCTCTTGGCATACTTCAATCTTCCGCCTACCTGGGCCGTCTATACGATGATTTCTTCCTGAGGTACTGGCCCGTCGCCGACGCGTTGTCGACGGGCGTTCCTTATCCCGCCGCGGTGGTGGCGGGCCTATGGCAGCCTTTTTTCGTCGAGGGAGGCTTGGCGAGGTACCTGATCGACTTGCCACTCTATCCAGCGTTGGTTGCGGGATCCTTCGCGGTCTTTGGACACACGACTGTCGGCGCCTTCGTTCCCACCATTGTCTCCAACGCTTTGCTGCCGCCCACGATGTACCTGTTGTTCAGAGAGTTGATCCGGAGCCGGGCCCTGGCTTTGTCCATGGTTGCCCTGGTGACTCTGTTCCCGCCCTTTCGGTTTTACGCTCTGAACTTGACGTTTCCGGATCCGACCTTTTTCACGCTGCTCATGGCCACGTGCTGGCTGTTCGTCAAGGTGGTCAAAGGCGAGAGTCGCACTATGGTCTGGGCTCTGTTTGGTCTGTCGTCCGCGGCGATTACGTTGACGAGGCCAGAGGGCATCGCCTATGTGGGCATATTCTTGTTGGGGGCCGTTACTGTCCGGTCTGGACCGTCACAACGGATCGCGGCCATTGCTCTGTTCGCGGTGCCGGTTGGCGCCTTCTCGCTGGTGATGATGGTCGTTTTTGGGATGCCCTGGCCCAGCAACTGGACGGGTGCCTTGGGCGTGCAGAATATTGCCGCCAATTGGTCCGTGCTCTCACGAGGCTCGATTCAGGCGCTCGCCAGCGCCTTGCGTCTATCGACAGAACGGCTCGAGACCTATTCGGCCCTGTTTCTGTTGGTTGGCCTCGCGGGCTCCTTACCTTGGGTACATCGGCCCCGGCGGCTCTGGATACTGTTCATTCCGGCATGGATCGAATTGCTCGTGGTTGGCATGATTGATCCTCGTGTGTCGGGCGCGCGCATGTGGGACGACTTCCTGCATCATGTTTCCTTTCCAATACCTCTTCTAGTACTCGCGACTGGAGCGTTGGCCGAAGCCGGGCTACGCAAGTTGCCGGATGGAGGATTGAGATCAGTATCTTCCGTCGTTCTGAATCTCCTGCTGTTCTCAATGGTGTTGTGGAACGTGCACCTGTTGTCCAAGCCCAGTTTGAACTTCGGTGATGATGCCGGAAACCTCCTGGGCGCCGGACGCTTCAATTTCGTGGACATCCTCAGTGATCCTCTGCAACTGCCTGTGTTCCGCTTCGAAGTGGTCGATGGCTACCACGTCGTCACCGCCTGGCGAGATTCTCAATGGGGTTACCCGGAGGACATGGCCGCGTACTTCGGCAAGTTTGACGCGGTCCGACACACCACTGGCACGGCTTATCAGGTTGCCTCGCTTTATCTCTACTTAGCGGCTTTCGCGCTGTCGTTGGTGCCTTCGGCAGTCAGGCTTGGGGAGCGAGCCAGGTCGATATGGTCGAACGGCCGATGGTCAGGACTCCTAAAGGAGTTGAAGCCGAGTTGAGCACGAAAGTTGGCAATGCCTTGGATCGCGTCGGCGAGCACCGGCGACACTTGTCCCGCATCGGAATCGGGGATTCTGCTCATTCTCTCGTCTTCGCGTGGTTAGCCGTGATCGCCGCCTGCGGGGCTCTGGCGGTCACCGTCCTGCTGTTCGACAGGACTACCGTCACAGGAATGACGAGAGGGTGGCTCTGTTCGCTGGTGTTGTCCTTCCTCATGATCTACTCTTGGTGGACACAGCCAAGGGTCTCCGACCGAAGGCTTTGCATCAACCGGTACCAGTTCGGTCCTTTGATTCTCCTTACGGCTCCACTGGCCCTGGCAAGCCTTGGAGTTGTAGGTGCGACCTACGCCTCCGATGGTGTGCACGCGTACCTGTTCTCCAACTTCTACTACGCACGAATCCTCTCGAACAGTTCCTGGCCGCTTATTGTACCCGCGCTGCTGTTCGCGTACGTCGGGATCTGGATGATCCGGGAACTGCTTAGACGCATGGGGCTGACGGTTGGGCCAAAGGAGGGCTTTCTGGATGCGGTCGCGGCCTTGCCCGTGCTTTTCCCATGGGGGGTCCTCGCCTTCGGTGCCCTGCTCGCCACCGTTTCCCTGTCAATGATCAACGTGAATTTCTGGCGATACTGGGCGACATCGGATGGCTGGTTCGTGGTCGGCCATTACCCATCCACTTTGACCGACATCCTCCATGTAGAGAAGGGCGGCGTTTCCAAGTACTTCATCTCCTTCCCCCTGCTGCCAGCCATGCTCAGCGCCACCTTCGGGTTGGTGGGTCACAACCTCCTCGGCGCCTACCTGCCTCTGATCGTCGCGGGCATCCTGCTGCCGCTGGCAGTTTTCCTTGCGGTCAGGG
>DAHXJB010000151.1:0-2684 GCA_027372455.1 Chloroflexota bacterium
GGCTGGTAGCGGCGAACCATATCCTTCAACTGTCTTCGATGGAGCTGCAGCAGGCCATATCTTCCGAGTTGGAGGATAACCCTGCCCTCGAGCTGATAGATATCCCCACCTGCCCAACCTGCGGAACCCAGCTTCAAGGCAGTATCTGCCCCGTGTGCATCCGACGTCAGAAGCCGGACAACCAACTGCTCGACGGGCCGGACGCCAATGACGAGCCCTATTATGGGCAAAACCTGCGATCAACCGACGAGGAGTTCGACCCCATCACACAGGTGGCGGCCGAGGTCAGCTTGCCTGAGCGATTGCTGACTGAGCTGCGGGCGGTGGTGCAGCCCGATATGATGCACGTCGCCGAATACCTCGTCGGGAACCTGGACGAGAAGGGCTACCTCTCCTGCTCGCTAGAAGAAGCCGCCTACGAGTGTGGCGTGGCAGAGTACGAGGTGGACCTGGTGATGAAGCTGCTCCAGACACTGGAGCCGCCGGGGATAGGGGCCCGCAATCTGAGGGAGTGCCTCCTGATACAGCTGGAATACCTGGAAACACTGGGCATTCATCAGCCCTTTGCCAAGGAGATCATCGGCACCCATCTGACGGAGCTAGGGGAGCACAAGTTCAGCAAGATCGCACAGGACCTTCGGATCTCGTCCGAGGTCGTGAGCGACGTGTGGGAGTTCATCAAGCGGGAGTTGAACCCCCATCCGGCTCACGAGTTCTCCTCCTCAGGTGGACAACAGGATGGACGTGAAACCCGCTCTTCTTATGTGCTGCCCGACGTCATAATCAGCGAAAGGGACGGACAGTTCGACGTAGAGGTAGTGGAGTCGAAGCGCTTCCTGTTGCGGGTCTCGCCCGTGTACTCTCAGATAAGCGCCGATCTGGAGCGAGACGGGGATCGATACTCCGACGACGAGAAGCGCCACATTCAGCAATACGTGGCACGGGCGAAGCTGTTCATAGCTAACATCAATCAGCGGAGGCAGACGATCCATCGAATCACCACTTGCTTGGTGGAGTGTCAGGAGGACTTCCTGGCAAAGGGGGTCCGGCATCTAAAGCCGCTGACGCGTGCTGCTGTGGCCAGCAAACTGGGTATTCACGAGTCCACGGTCAGTCGAGCAACGGCCTCCAAGTTCGTCATGCTGCCCAACGGCGAGGTTATCCCATTCAGTAATTTCTTTACGGCTTCCTTGAGCATCAAGGACGTGATCGAGGAGTTGATCGAGAACGAGAAGGCCCCGTTGACCGATGCTGAGATTGCAGAGAGGTTGGCCCAGCGAGGCATACACGTAGCTCGACGCACCGTGGCGAAGTACCGAATGCAGTTGCGAATCCTACCCTCGTCGCTCAGGTGAGCATTCGGAGACTTTGGCTGCAGGTCACATCCGCTGTAGATAGGTGACAACGGTTAGCATCTCTACTGCGCGAGCACCGTTGGTATCCGTGACCTACCATCATCACATGATGACTTGACCGTCGACGAGGGGTCGCTCTGACCTCAAGTCACTGGTACAATGATTGGTTGTTGAGGGCCACACTCTCGGGCCGTCACCTTTGAGCGCCCCGCCAACAGCCGCCGGCCGTTCACGATGCGTAGGAGACTCTGGAACTGCGTCTTGCGCCCCGGCAGGTCGAGCAATCTGTTATCGGCCAGTGTTTGGATTGAAATTTGACTGGAGATAGGAAATGGACAAGGTAGTCTTGGCGTACTCCGGCGGACTCGATACGTCCGTGGCCATTCGGTGGCTACAGGAGAAGTACAACATGGAGGTCATCGCCGTCACGGCTGACGTTGGCAGCGAGCGTAACCTTCAAGCCATCCATGACAAGGCCCTTAAGGTCGGCGCAAAGAAGGCGCTGGTGGTCGATGCGAAGGATCTCTTCGTCAAGTACTTCGTCTTTCCCGCCCTCCAGGCCGGGGCCGTCTACGAAGGAACCTACCCCCTGGCTACCGCCCTGGCTCGCCCCTTGATCTCCAAGATCATGGTGGACGTAGCCCGAGAGGAAGGCGCTACGGCCATTGCCCACGGGTCCACCGGCAAGGGGAACGACCAGGTTCGGTTCGACGTATCCGTCGCCGCCCTGGCGCCAGATATCAAGATCATCGCCCCGGTGCGGGAATGGCGGATGACCAGGGACGAAGAGATCGAGTACGCCGAGAAGCATGACATCCCCATCCCGATCACGGCGGCCAGCCCGTATAGCATTGACGTTAACCTGTGGGGACGTAGCATCGAGGCTGGTATCTTGGAAGATGCCTGGATAGAGCCCCCAGAGGACGCTTACCTCTGGACAGTCGACCCCCGCCGGACCCCGGACGAGCCAGCCTACGTTGAGATCGAGTTTCGGCACGGGATCCCGGTCGCGCTGAACAGCGAGGAGATGGACGGAGTAGAGCTGATCAGTCGCCTGAATGATATCGCAGGACAGCATGGAGTGGGGCGAATTGACACCATCGAGAACCGGCTGGTCGGCATCAAGTCCAGGGAGGTGTACGAGGCACCGGCAGGCGTGGTGCTCCACCTGGCTCACGCGGAACTGGAGAAGATGACGCTCACCAAGGAGCAATCCCGCTTCAAAGCCAGGGTTGCCGCCGAGTTCGCAGACATGGTCTACAACGGGCTCTGGTTCTCGGCTCTGCACCAGGACCTGGCGGCCTTCATCGCCAGTTCCCAGCGCCACGT
>DAHXJB010000172.1:0-1976 GCA_027372455.1 Chloroflexota bacterium
CATGGACAGGCAGTCTCGGGGAGCCAGACTGAGTTGAGCGGCCCTCGAGGCCAACCGCTCCAAGTCCCCCACGTTCGACAGTGCCTCCGCCATCTCAGCCCGTCCGAGGGGAGAACTGACAAGTTCCTCCACGCCATCCAGCCGGGCCTCGATGTCCGACAGTTCCAGCAGCGGCTGCCCGATCCACCGGCGGATGAGTCGCCCGCCCATAGCCGTGCGGGTCCTGTCCAGCACTCCCAACAAGGAGCCCTCCACAGCCCCTGTCACCGCATTGGCCGTTAGCTCGAGATGCTGCCGAGCCGCAGCGTCCAACTTCATGTAGCGGTCCAGGCTGTAGAGGTGTATGGTCTCAAGTTCTCCAAGCGAAGCCGGCTGCGTCTCGCGGAGATAAGAGAGCAGGCTGCCCGCGGCTCGCGTCGCCACGGGTGCTGCTGTCAGGCCGAAACCGTCAAGGGTAGCAACCCCGAAGTGGTCCCTCAGCTGCCGATCGCAGGCCGGCAGGGCAAAGGTTACATCTTCGCGAGGGGTCACACAGCTACCAGGAGGCAGAACCCGCAATATCGCGGGATCCTCGGCGAGCGACCGTGGTAGGAGGCACTCTGCCGGACGCGACCGTTCGAGCTCGGCGGCCAACGTCATCTGCCACTGCTGCCCACGAATCTCCGTGGCCAGGAACTCGCCGGTGCTTATATCGACCATAGAGAGTCCGACCCCATCCGGTGCGGCTACAATTGAGACCAGATAGTTGTTGGACCGCGCCGGCAGCATGGAGTCCTCAATGATAGTCCCGGGAGTGATGACCCTCACAACTTCCCGAGCCATCAGTCCTCTTCCGGGAGTACCCAGCTGTTCGGCCAGCGCCACCTTATGTCCTCTCGCCAACAGCCGACCAATGTAGGCCTCAGCCGCATGGTAGGGAATGCCCGCCAGCGGCACTCTTTCCCCTCGCCCCATGTCGCGCCCGGTGAGGGCAATCTCCAACTCCGCCGACACCAGGTGGGCATCGTCGTCGAAGGTCTCGTAGAAGTCCCCTAGCCGGAACAGCAAGATGGCGTCAGGATGCCTGCGCTTTATGTCGAGATACTGCCGCCGGATAGGACTGGCGGCAGTATCACCCTCGTCCAAGAAGTTCAGCTGATTCAAGTCTGCCAACCGGGGCCTGTCCTCTCACCGAAATAACTGGGCAGGGGCCCCTTCCTGCCACCATCCGTGGCCCGAGAAACTGAAGGAAAACCCCTGCCATTTGGGCAACCATGGGGTCCTTGAAGGAGTCACCCCACGGTCCGGCTCCGCCCCCCCACTTAAGCTACATCGCGGGACTCTTGGTAAGCTTCAAGCTGACCGGATAGAAGACCCCCTCATGATCGGACGCCTGCGGACGTCCCACGCCCAAGTAGGTGAAGCCAAGGGCTCCCATCTCCGAAGGGTCCCATATGTTTCGGCCGTCGATCAGCAGTGGATTGGCCATCAGATCCTTTATTCGGCGCATATCCAGATGCTTGAACTCGTTCCACTCGGTCACCAGGATCAGGCAATCGACACCTTCGGCCACCTCGTATGGATCCTTGCAGAAAATCGTCTCGGGATTGGCACGCTGCGCCGATTCCAACGCCACCGGATCGTAGGCCTTCACGGTGGCCCCCTCACTCTGGAGCAGGTGAATGATCTCCAGGGCAGGAGCCTCGCGAAGATCGTCCGTGTTCGGCTTGAAGGCCAAACCCAAGATGCCTATTGTGCGGTCCTGAAGCCCTCCCATGGCATCCCTTGCCTTCTGGATGACCGCACGCCGAGCATCCCTGTTGATCTCCAGCACCGTTCGTAGCAGTTGTGGATGGCAGCCATTGATGGCCGCCATATGAGTGAGCGCCCTCACATCCTTGGGGAAGCAGGAGCCTCCGAAACCCAAGCCGGCATCGAGGAAGGCCGACCCAATCCTCTTGTCCAGACCCATACCCTGTGACACCATCTTCACGTCG
>DAHXJB010000182.1:0-2008 GCA_027372455.1 Chloroflexota bacterium
GGCTGGGGGTGACAGTCGGGGTCGGGGTGCCGGTGGGGATCGGGGTAGCCGTCGCGGTCGGTGCGGGTGTTGCGGTCGCCTGAGCCCATTGAACCGTCCCCATGTAGATCTCGGGTCCCCCACTGCGCCCATCGATCCACACCACATTGTCGCCGTACACACGGGGAAAGGATCGGTTCCCTGTCCCGGTCGAGAGAGGGAAAGACTGCCTTCTGCTCAGACTGAAGCCCCAAAGGTCGTACAGATCACCGGCTTTCGGCTTCTGCCACACCACCAGATCCCCCTGGAGGGCGGGGTTGTCCAGATGCCCCTGCGCGGTCATTATCGAGAACAGCCCACCGGACGAACTGTACCCGTACAGATCGCCGTTGGAGCCGTTGGCGTCCAGCCACACCATGTTCCACGTCCCATCTCGGCCATCCACTTGAGGCTTGGTCCGGGACGTGGTGGGGACGATCGATGCCGTGTCCAGGACCAGCTTCATCTGGAGAGGGCGGCCGTCGGTGGGGAAGGAGTACAGCTTCACGTGGGTCATGGCATCTACGGTCTGCTGAAAGGCGATGAGGCCATCGGCGAGGGATGGGTAATCTTCCGAGCCATTCGGGGTGCCAGGATCCACGACCAGGTCCTCTCCCGTCGCGAGATTCACCAGGTGCACCTTGTTGCCGGTGTCAACCGCGGCTACGTATGCAACGAAGTTTCCATGAATGGCAGGAAAGGAACTGGTGGCGACGGACCCTGCGACGGGAGAAACGGAAGGATCAAGGCCAGCGTTGTATCTGAGGATGCGGGAACTTCCCCAGTCCACCCACACCACGTCGGCCCCGTATACCCGAGGCATCATCTGACTGCCGGTGAACCCCGAGGATAGGAGGGTGGCAGAAGCGGAACCGATTTCCTTGGCATAGACCTGGTAGGGTCCCGAGGGCCTACCGTCAACCCACTGCACCTCGTCGTACACCAGCGACTGCTGGTAGATATCGGGTCTGCCAACCCTCTGGCCGTTGGAGACGACGACGGACTCGACAATCTGTGGGGATTCTCCTTCGGGTGAAACGCTCTGAAGCTGAGACGCGGCGGGTGCGCGCAGCCCCGAAGAGGAGTCATGGGCCGCAAGTAGCGGAGGAGGGAGTAGAAGTGAGAGGACGAGCAGGGCGATCACCAGCCAGGTGGACATCCAGGCGATGTTGACAGCGGTCTTGCCCACGGGTTACCTTCCTCTCCACGCCCCAATGGGCATTGGATGGTGATTGGACGGTGATCCGGCGGCTCCAAGAAATGAGCCGGTCTGCCTGGTCAGGCCGCGAAGGCGAGCAAAGCCTCAACGATGTTGTTGTTCATCCCAGACGATACAAGAGGGGAGTTACATTTGTCAAGACATATATTCTGATTCGCCGTCTCTCGCCACCGGTTCTGGTCGACCGAGACGAGCGGGCACAGCATCGCGTGCCCTGCTTCACGAGGTGGAGCGAGCTTTCGCACGTGCGCTTCCTATGTGGAAAAGTGCACACAATTGTGGAAAACCCCCGGGAATCGGTATGGCGCTGTCCCGCCGTCGGCACTAAAATCGAGCACGGCGCGAATCCTGCATCTACACCGTTCCCTGCAACCAGCAACCACACGGAGGATTCATGAGAAACTTCTTCGAGATAAACACCCCTCGGTCTTCCCCTTTTCATCGCAGCCTGCTCTTGTCGACCTTTCTGGCGCTGTCCCTCTGGCTGCTGGGAGGCGGGCTGGCCCAAGCCAGGAGCTTCGGTCCGCCCTGGGAAGGCCAAGTGAACACTCAGTCCGTGGTATACGCTCAACCCGACCCCTCTTCTACGATCGTGGGCCCCCTGAGCAAAGGAGCCATCGTCGTGGTGCTGGCCCAGACTACGGGCACCGACGGCAAGCAGTGGCTGAAGATCCCGGTCGGCTACATCCTGGACGACAATGTGGACGAGATGCTCTACCCATGGACGGCGCAGGTCACCGTGCCCAGCGTCTCTCTCTACGCCAAGCCATA
>DAHXJB010000194.1:0-2191 GCA_027372455.1 Chloroflexota bacterium
GTTCTAGTGTCGCCTACGTAGTCGTAGCCCCAGACGTTGTTCAACAGCCGCTCCCTGTCCAGAACAACTCCAACCTGCTTGGAGAAAGCTGCCAGCAGGTCAAACTCCTTGGCTCTTAACGAAACGACTTTTCCGGCAACCGTTACCTCGCGGCGGTCGAGATCGATCTTGATGTCGCCTGCCTCGAGCTGTCTGGTCGTCCGCTCCGTGGACTGATAGCGCCGTAGGACGGCCTTGACCCGTGCGACCAACTCCCGCGGATTGAAGGGCTTGGTGACGTAGTCGTCCGCGCCCAGCTCCAGACCGATATCTTGTCCACATCGTCGTCTCTCGCGGTCAGGATGATGATGGGAATGTCACTCTCCTTCCGAAGACGGCGGCACACCTCCCATCCATCCATCTGGGGCATCATCAGATCCAGCACCACCAGGTTTGGGTGGTGAGACTTCACCTTGTCCAGCGCCTCGACGCCATTGAAGGCGGATTCAACGCTGTAGCCCTCGCTCGTCAGATAGAGCTTAGCCAACTGCACGATGTTCTTTTCGTCGTCCACAACGAGTACGGTTCCACTAGACATGGGCAACACTCACTTTAGGCAACGACGCCTCGCAGCAGGACGAAGCCTGCCAGAAGCGCCAGCAGGATAATCAAGCCGGCGGCACTCAGGCAACCGCAACCACTATCCACCCAGTTGGGGTAGCCATCCATGAATCATAACACCTTCGCACCACTCAACCTAGGCTCCGAGGGCAAGTACCTAGGGAGTGACCGCCGCGCTCTGGGCCGATTGGGTGCCGGATCTTGGCGTCGACGAAGAACCGGATGGAAGGATCTCCACGGCATTGGCAGTGTAGCTGCCATCCTTGTCCTGCTCACCGGTAACCATTACCCTCTCACCTGCCTTCAAGTCGTCGGCCGTCGCATCGACGGTCTTCTCGATCTTGGCGCCTGTTAACTTGACCTTCACATCCCCCTGCTGAGTGCTCACCGTCGTGGTGTCACCACTGACGGAGGAGATGGTACCCACTACCGGACGGTTCCGATGACTCTGACCCTGGTTCTGGCCTCGTCTTTGGCCCCCGGCCATCCCCTGTGGGGTGGTGGAGCCTGAGGCCCTTATCTGGATGCTGCTGGCGGTGACGACGCCGTCCTGGCCTTGCTGGCCCATTACCAACACCGTCTCGCCAGATTTCAGGTCGCTCGTGGTTCCGTCAACCGTCTTCTGGAGTTTGGCCCCAGACAGGTTCACCTTCGTACTTCCCTGCTGAGTGTTCACGGTGAGGGTGTTGCCGTCTCGTGAGGCCACCGATCCAAAGACTCCGCGCGAGCCCTTCCGTGGACCCTGGGAGGACTTTCCACCATTGGCCTGGTTGGAGGCACTGCTGTTACCCGTTGCGCCGTTGGCTCCCTGGCGGTTGAACCCACCCTGCCCCGAGCCCGATCGACCCTGGAAGCTTGCGAGCGATTGAACCACAGGGCCTGATGAGGTGGTTTTCGATGCTGCGAAGGCGCCGATTCCCAACCCGACGGCCACCACGGTCGACAACAGCAGCACAAAACGTCTGTTCAATGGATTATCCTCGCTTGGTATTGTTGGGTTCTGCTCGGCCACCTACGACATAGTATTGTGATCTTGGCCTACTAAGCAATTGTTAGGGCCGTGTTAACGCTGTGCTAAATGTGCCTAGATGCGGGCGGGCGCCGTGCGATTTCTGTCCAATTAGTGGGCCATGAAAGTGGCCGGGCAAGAGGGGCAAGCCGTCACACTTTCTACTGGCTGCCGGTGTCGGAGCTGGCTTGGGGACAACCGGGCCAACCACATAATACCGGGAGCCTACCAGTTGCCGTGGAGCTTCTCATAGCGGTCCTGGGGCAGCCAGAGGGTGAGGTCTTCAATCTCAGCGAAGTCTTTATCCCTAGTCGCTATGTGATGGAGGTCGTACGCGAGCATCGTGCCGGCGTGTGCTGCGTCGTAGCTGTTCAATCCATGGTCCCGGACGCAGACCCGTGCGTTGGCCATGTCCTCATGCCCAAGCTCTACAACATGCCCCTGGCCCTGGCCAACGAAGTTGTCGAGGATCTGGTCAATCTTATCCATTAACTCCTGGGCCTTCGGGACAATGCTTTTCCTGAAGGCCGGAATATCATGTTCGTTCTGCCTGTACCTCCCGCCGGCGGCTTGGAGAGCCTC
>DAHXJB010000200.1:0-4722 GCA_027372455.1 Chloroflexota bacterium
GGCAGGACGGCGTATTGCGACAGGGTCGCGCAGGGCGAAGCCATTCGACATTTGATCTAGCACTGGCGCGGAGGGAGGGTTGTGGCGCAGATCAAGGTAGAGCGTCTGGAGGACCTTTTTGGGGCGGCTCGGGCAGTGGGACCGGTCACTCTGGCCATCGCCGCGCCTGAGGATCGGGAGCTGCTGCTGGCGGCTAGGGACGCTGTTAGGGCTGGGATCGCGCTGCCCTATCGGGTTGGCGACGAGCAGCGCATCCGGGCCGTCGCTGCCGAAGAAGGCATCGATCTGGTGGAGTTGAAGGCTCAGCTGGTGCAAGTTTCATCCCAGGAGGGCGGGGCCGCCGAAGTAGCGCGGCGGGCTGTGCAGCTGGTGCGACTGGGCAAGGCGAGAGTGCTGATGAAGGGCAAGATGGAGACGGCGGATCTGCTGCGGGCGGTTCTCGATCGAGATGGAGGGCTGCGCACCGGGCGCCTTCTCAGCCACGTGGCCCTGATCGAGATGCCTGGGCTCAATCGGCTTCTGTATCTCACGGATGGCGGCGTTGTGCTCTTCCCGACCCTTCAGCAGAAGCTGGAGATTGCGAGAAACGCGGTTATCCTGGCCCACACTTTGGGGCTGGCCGAGCCGAAGATCGCCGTTCTCGCTCCCGCGGAGACGGTGAATGCCGAGATCCCGGCGACCGTGGATGCCGCTGCCCTGTCCAAGATGGCGGATCGAGGTCAGATCGCGGGGGCACTCGTGGATGGGCCGTTCGGCCTGGATAATGCCGTCTCCGTGGCTGCAGCCGAGACCAAGGGGATCCGAGGCCCGGTGGCGGGTCGGGCCGACATCCTGTTGGTGCCCAGTGTTGAGGCCGGCAATCTGATGGCGAAGGTCATGACCTTTTTGGCGGGCGGACAAATGGCCGGGATCGTGGTGGGAGGGAGCGCTCCCATCGTGATCACCTCCAGAGCGGATCTTCACCAGGGCAAGCTGTACTCGATTGCGCTGGGCGTGATCCTGGCCGCTGCTCAGGAGAGTGGTGGCCCGCCGGAGGGCCGAAAGGGAGCGACAAACGAACTGGGCTTATCCGGACAGCCCTCACCGGTGAAGGAGGCTGAAGGCAGGCCGGCTGGACGTGGTTAGTGCCCAGCCGGCCTGCTGTTGGATCGAGGGACAATCGACCTGGATGGGAGGGTGAAGTTTGGGGTACATACAGATCGACGATGAGAGATGCAAGGGGTGTGAGTTGTGTGGCGAGACGTGTCCTCTAGCCTTGATTCACTTTTCCACGAGGATCAACCATCTGGGGTACCATCCCGCCGAGTTCGATCAGATGGGGCACGTGGGAGGAAAGGGGAAGGAGAAGGGGTGCACCGGCTGCGCCGTGTGTGGCATGGTGTGTCCTGAGACGGCGATAGCCGTGTACCGATAGGCGACTCGTGCGAGATAACTATTGCTGGACGCTCCCTCTCTCAAGAGGAGAGGGATACGGACCCCGGTTCCCACAAGGAGCCCGGGGGTAACTCCGACCCAAAAGGCCGGGGACAGAAGCTGGATGGTGAAGGTGTAGGGTATGGTAGCACGAGCGGAAATAGTGACCAAGGCTGAGACGCGGGTGCTGATGGAGGGCAACGAGGCTCTGGGTGAGGGCGCGATACGGGCCGGGTGCGATGCCTACTTCGGGTATCCGATTACCCCTCAAACGGAACTGCTGGAGTACATGGCGCGCAAGATGCCGGCCCTCGGAAGGGTCTTCGTGCAGGCTGAGAGCGAGGTCGCGGCGATCAACATGGTGTTGGGCGCGGCGTCGGTCGGGGCTCGGGTGATGACCTCTTCGTCGAGCCCGGGCATCAGTTTGAAGCAGGAGGGGATCTCTTACATCGCTGGCAACGAGCTCCCCGCGGTGATCGTCAACGTCATGAGGGGTGGGCCAGGGCTGGGCAACGTGGCTCCGGCCCAGGGCGACTACTTCCAGGCCACCAAGGGCGGGGGGCATGGGGTGTACCACCCCATAGTGTTAGCCCCGGCCTCCGTTCAGGAGGCAATGGATCTCACCGCCCTGTCCTTCGATCTCGCGGATCGCTACCGGACCCCGGTGATGGTGCTGGCGGACGGCGTGATCGGCCAGACGGTGGAACCTGTGGTGCTTCGGGAGTACAGCCGACCCGAGGGCTTGCCACCCAAGGATTGGGCGTTGGGCAACAATGCGGGCAGGACGAAGAGGATCGTGGAGTCGATAGGGCTCGAACCTGAGACCCTGGAGCCTCGCAACCGGCGGTTACTGGAGAAGTACGCGCTGATCAAGGAGCACGAGGTTCGGTGGGCCGGCAGCTATCTTGAAGATGCCGAGCTAGCGGTGATAGCCTTTGGCACCCCCGCTCGGGTCAGTCTCAGCGCTGCCAGATCCGCCAGGGCCGACGGCAAGGCCGTCGGGCTCTTCCGCCCCATCACCCTCTTTCCATTCCCTGAGCGGGAGATCGCCGATCTGGCGAGTCGGGTTAGAGGGTTGCTGGTGGTGGAGTTGAACCAGGGGCAGATGCTCGAGGACGTGCAGCGCGTGGTCGCGGGAAGGGTGCCGGTGCGTTTTGTCGGACGGCTGGGGGGCTTTGTGGTGACGCCCGATGAGGTGCTGTCGGCCCTGAGGCGGCTCTGGGAGGAGACGAGATGAGTCTCATTGCGCAGACTGCTCAACTGGTGTTCAATCGGCCGCGATCCCTTTCCACTACTCTCACCCACTACTGTCCCGGTTGCGGCCATGGGATCGTGCATCGCCTCGTGGCGGAAGCGATAGACGAGTTGCATCTCCAGGAGCGCACGGTGGGAGTTTGGCCGGTGGGGTGTGCCGTCTTCGGCTACAACTCCTTCGAGTTCGACGGCTGTGAAGCCGCCCACGGTAGGGCCCCGGCGGTTGCGACCGGCATAAAGCGGGTTCACCCCGAGCTGTTCGTCTTCACGTACCAGGGGGACGGCGATCTGGGAGCCATCGGAACCGCCGAGATAGTCCACTCCGCGGGCAGAGGGGAGAACATCTCCGTCATCTTTGTCAACAACGCCGTCTATGGGATGACGGGTGGGCAGATGGCCCCCACAACCCTTGTTGGACAGAAGACCACGTCGACGCCGGCTGGAAGGGAAACGGCGAGGGCAGGCTACCCGATCCGGATCAGCGAAATGCTCGCAACCCTTGAGGGCCCGCGCTACATCACTCGAGTGGCGGTCCATACCCCCTCGGCTATCCGTAAGGCCGGGGCCGCGATCCGTCGGGCCTTCAGATGCCAGGTGGAAGGGTTGGGCTTTTCGCTGGTGGAGGTGCTTTCACCATGCCCGACCAACTGGGGTGTCTCGCCAAGAGACGCTCAGCGATGGCTCGAAGAGCGGATGGTCCCCTACTATCCGCTGGGTGACATAAAGATGACCGCCGAGGTTGAGGCGTTGTGATGTCAGTGGTGTCTAGGATCGCCGCTTCGGCTCTCGCCTACGTCAGATTTGGTGTGTGAGCGGGCAGAGGGCGGCTGCTTCTGGAGGAAACGGAATGGAGCAGGATCACGAGATCATTATCGCCGGCTTCGGTGGCCAGGGCGTTCTGTTCGCCGGCATGGTGCTGGCCCATGCGGCGCTGCACATCGGGCGCAACGTTGCATGGATACCATCGTATGGGCCTGAGATGCGGGGGGGCACTGCGGGATGCACCGTCATTCTCTCCGAAGAGGAGGTCGGTTCCCCGATCGTCGATCGGCCCTCGGCCGCGATAGCGATGAACGAGCCATCGCTTGCGAAGTATGGGCCGCGGGTGAAGGTCGGCGGTACGCTGGTTATCAACCGATCCTTGGCGACCACACCCTTTGTGCGTTCCGACATCAGGATCCTCGAGATCCCGGCCAACGAGATCGCTGCTGAGGTGGGTAGCGATCGAGTAGCAAACATGGTGGCGCTGGGAGCGCTGTTGCGTGCCACGGCTGCCCTGCCCATGGAGGCAGTGGAAGAGACAATGGCGGAGGCGTTGGGAGCGGGGAAAGAACGTTTTGTTGCGCCGAACCTGAAGGCGTTGCGGCGGGGAGCCGAGCTGGCCGAGAGGCAGCTGGGGGTGCCGGTGAGCGATTGATCCGAGGCTACCACTTGACGATTGTAGCCGCCAGAGCTTGAGGCCTTTGGGAGTCGCTTTGCGCTCACAGCGTGGTGCCGTCCCGCTCGGAGAGGACGGTTTTCAGCATCTCGATCTCGCGTTCGAGCGAGTTCTGCCTCGCTCCGATGCTGAAACTGTACAGGAGCATCGCGAGCCAAATGACGGCGAAAGCAGCGAACAAGTAGGTGAGATTCTCTTCCATCGGGTAGACCCTCCTTTGAATATGCGAGACGGTTGTGGCGATCACTCTTCGTACAAAACCAGTTCTCTTAGCTGATAGACGTCTTCACGCTGCAATTCAAGCCTTAGCCTGAGTTGGAGCAGGTGCACGAAGAAGATGGTGAAGGCGATCAGACATACGACCAGCGTAACTATCATGGTCGGCGCTAGATTGATGCTCGACCCCGTGATCACCACCGGGTGGATGGCTCGCCACCAACGGATGGACATGAACACCACGGGAACATCGATGAAGCCAATGATTCCGACAACGGCCGATAGGGATGCCCGCCTGGAAGGGTTCTCCACCACCGAGCGCAGCATCATGTTCGAGACGTAGATCAGCCAGAGGATCAGCGTCGTCGTGAGCCTGGGATCCCAGTCCCACCAGGTCCCCC
>DAHXJB010000207.1:0-6109 GCA_027372455.1 Chloroflexota bacterium
GAGGGCCAGTGCCCTTGGCTTCCGCCTCGTCCCAAATGAGGAGGCAGTTGCCGTTTGAAGTTTCTGAACAGCGATAGCGAAGGATCTCCTCGGCGGAATGTGGAGATGCTTCGCTCCGCTCAGCATGACAGTAACCATCACCTTCACTGTGGCGGAGCACTACGCCGTGGGCTCAACCGCCGCGAAGTAGTGGCAGCGAGGAGCCAGCACGCAGGCACCGCAGCGCGGCCGCTGGGCCTTGCACACACGTCGACCGTGGGTGATCAGATTGACGTGGAAGGAGAGTACCTCCTCCGGCCCGACCACACTCTCCAGGATCCGTTGGGCCTCCTCGGCGGAAACAGTGGGATCAATCAGACCCAGACGGCGCGAAATCCGATGGACGTGGGTGTCCACCGGAAACGCGGGCTGGTCCAAAGAGAACAGCAGGACGCAGGCCGCCGTTTTCGGCCCCACCCCATCCAACCCCAGAAGGAACCCCCTAGCATCCTCCAAAGAGCGCTGGCTGAGGAACCCCAGGTCCAGGCTTCCCCTCTCCGCGGATAGTCTCTGCAGCAGATCCTTGATCCTGGGAGCCTTGACCCGGGCCAGCCCGCCCGGCCTTATCGCGTCGGCGATCGCCTCGATGTCGGCATCCCGTACATCCTCCCACGAACTGAAGCGCGTCTTCAGATTTTCGAAAGCGCGATCGGAGTTGGCGTCGCTCGTGTGCTGGGAGAGAATAGTCAGGATGAGCTCGTCAAGAGGCCGCAGCTTACGACGAGGCGCCGGTCGCCCGTACTCTTCCTCCAGCAGGCTTCCGATCTCCCTGACTCTGCTCTTCAGCGCCTCCTCTGACCGCTCCGTCACCCCTACCAACGTCTGCACCCCCGTTCAGTTTTGTCCCAGCACCAGCATGCCATCCTCGAGACGAAGGCGAGGCACCTTGAAACTTATGTCTACTTGCGCGCAGTATTCCACATCCTCTGCCAGCCCAACCTTTCGGAGCACCCCGGCATTGTGGGACTCCCAGAAGGCCCGCAGTATCGCCTCCTTCGGCGGTATACCCTCCGGGTCGGAGACGCCGGCCTCCTGAAGATACGACCGGTATAATCTGATGGCCGCTACCGCCGACTCCGTCAAGAATGGCTGCGTCCCGCCCTCCTGCCCGACGGCAACTACCTGCTGAGACTGACCAGATCGCTGAGCATCGGCCGAACTCACTCCCGCGGTCTCTCGCCACACCAGGGTCGCAAGATACCCGGCGCAGAAGGCGTCGTCTATCGCGAACTTGCTCCCGAGATGGTCACCGGAGCAAATGAAGGTGATGTCCAGCCCTTTCTGCCGAGCTTCGGTCACTGCCGCTCTGGCCACCGCGGAGGCATTCAGCAGGCTACCGGCCAGCACCACTGGAGCCTCGGCCACCCTACGCATCGCCCTGGTCCCGTTTGAGGTGCAGAAGCAGAGGTCCCGCCCCTGTACGCTCTCGACGCGGAACTCGCGTGGCGAATTCCCCAGATCGAACCCCTCCGGGGGCAATCCCCCCGATTCGCCGCACACCAGCGGTCTGTCATCGTAGCGATCGGCAAATTGCAGTGCGGCGGGAATGCTTTCGGCCAACGTGACACGACCGGCCCCAGCTTCCATCATCGACACGAGTGTCGACGTGGCTCTCAACACGTCGATGACGACGCACAGTTTCGAGGGCAAATCGGTCGCAATGGGGGGTAGGAACACTACCTCGACGTTCATTCAACAACCTCTCAGTGTAAGCGCTCACAGGGTTCGATTTTACCACGAGCGGTGGCCAGTCGGTCCTCTCCGGCGTTTGCCACTCAGGTTGCCACGCAACATGGACGGCACCCCACCAATCGATGGTCTTGCATACGGGGGTGGGGTATTGACACCATCTCCACCACGCCCGATACTTACTCATCGTTGATGAGGTACTAGTCAGCGGGCTTAAGGACGCCATGTGGCCAGCATTTCCGCCGCACCTCGGGTTGGTGGCAGTCCTCGAGCATCCTACCTATCTATCCCCAGGTGAGAGAATTGGACGATCAGACGATCTATCTAACCCTTCGTGCGGTGAGTGACAGCGGGTCGCCGGTGGGGTGCTGGAGGGTCCGAGCAGCTCTTCGCGCGACCGGTATCGAAATGAGCGAGGCGACGGCGGGGAGGCTGTTGCGAGAGCTGGACTATCAGGGCCTGACCCATTCCGTTGGTTCCAGGGGGCGCCTACTCACGGAAAACGGGCGTGCCCGCCTAGTCGCATTGGAACAAGCTCGTGCTCGCCACTCCTACCATAGCGATCTGCTCCAGGCCATCAAGGCGGAAACCATCGAAGACATCCTCGACGTGCTGCGGGCCCGACGCGCGGTGGAAGCGGAGTCAGCCAGACTTGCGGCGATGTTCGCTAGCGAGATAGAAATCCAGGAGATAGAAGAGGCAGTAAAGAGTCACCTCGCGGAGGTCGAACGAGGCGGAATCGCTGGCGAGCAGAACCGCGCAATCCACCGCATGGTGGCAAAGGCTTCGAAGAGTAGAGTCCTGCTGGCCGTGGTCAACCTCATCCTAGAAGACCAGCAGCTTCAGGAAACCCAGGCCCGCATTCAACGATCTGCCAACCAGGTTGTGCCGCAGGAGCACATTGTTCTACTCCAAGCCCTCAAGTCTCGGCGGCCAGAGAGAGCAGCTAAGGCCATGGCAGCTCACATCGATCGATTGATCAGAGTAGTTCAGGATTACGGTCTGGCGAACTCTTGATCGGTGACCAAGCGAAGGCAAGCATGAGGAAAGGACACAAACGATGGCCAAGACAGCGAAGAAGGTCATGGTGCTGGGCATCGATGCCCCAATTGTCCCGCGACTTCACCAATGGGCTGAAGAGGGCAAGCTGCCCGCTCTGCAACGACTTCTAAGCCAGGGTGTATTCGCACCCAACTGTCTGGTACCCCTACCCACCATTACGCCCCCCAACTGGACCACCATCGCCACCGGTGCCTGGTCGGGAACTCACGGCATCACCGATTTCGATAACCACATCCCAGGCACGGCCCTGAACCTGACTCACAAGGCCTTCGACTCGTCGGAGGTGCTGGCGGAACCCATCTGGGCAGCCGCCGAGCGGGCAGGGAAGCGCACCATCATCATGAACTATCCCACCACCTGGCCTAGCCAACTGAAGGATGGTTGGGTGGTCGGCGGCGTTGGGACCATGGTCAACGACTGGCGCCTCGACGTTTCGATGGGCACCTTCAATCTGAGCAACTTGACCCACGACATCCTCCTTTCCACTGAACCTTATCCCTTCGCCACTGAAGTATCCTTTGAGAAAGCGCGTGGGTGGGAAAGAGTTGAACACTCAGATAGGGCGTTGCAGGCCGAGGTTACCATCTCCGTGCGTCGAACCCTGAACAAGCTTGACCCGGTGACATGGTTCCTGCTGGTGGACGATGTAGCTGGCAATGGATATGACACTGTGCTGGTATCCCGCTCGAAGAAACGCGAAGACGTGTTTGCTCGGCTCCATGTGGGTGAGTGGAGCCAGAATGTCTACGACGTTTTCCAGACCGACAAGGGGCCGAACAAGGCTGTCTTTCGATGCAAGCTGCTGGAACTCTCGCCTGATGCTCGGCAGTTCCGGCTGTACGTGCCGGGCCTCTGCTCCCTGGAGGGGTGGGCTGCACCCAAGTCGCTGGAGGAGGAGATAAAGAGCGATAGCGGCCTACCAACGGCGAGAGCCGGGTGGGAGTCTTTCCTGATGGAGTGGATTGACGACCAAACCCTGCTTGAAACCAATGAGTTCCACCACAACTGGCTCGTCGACGCCAGTCTCCATCTGCTGAAGAGCAAAGCCTGGGACCTGTACTTCCTGCACGTACATACACCTGACTGGATGTACCACACCTTTTCCGTCGATCTGGACCCTTTGACCGCCCACAACAAGGCAGGCGTGCCTCGCTTTGAAGCCTTGGAGCTGGCCATGTATCAGGGGGTTGATCGTTGTCTAGGTCGCATCTTGGAGGTAGCCGATGAGGAAACCCTGGTAGTCGTTGTTTCGGATCATGGAGCCAAGGCCAAGACCGCTGACTTCCACGTCGAGGACATCCTCGAGGGGGCAGGACTGCTCAAGTACCTGCCGGGGGAAGAGGGCAAGGCACGACAGATCGACTGGAGCCGGACGAAAGCCGTCGGTCAACGCACGGTTTACGTGTACGTGAACGTGAATGGGCGCGACCCCGAGGGAATAGTCGAGCTCGGTGAAGAGTACGAGCAGGTTAGAGATCAGATTGTGAAGGCTCTGCACGAGTACGTGGACCCGAAGACCGGGTTCAAACCGATCACAATGGCTCTTCGGAAAGAGGATGCCCGTATCCTCGGGCTCTATGGCGATCGAGTGGGCGACGTGATATACGCGGTCGACCCTCGATTTAGCAAGGAGCACGGGAGCTTCCTGACCACGACTCAATACGGAATCGGAGACCTCCACGGCCTCTTCATCATGGCAGGACCAGGTGTAAAGCAGGGGGTGACCATCGAGCGTAGCGTCTGGTTGACCGATGTGGCCCCGACGATCTGCCATCTGGCCGAACTCCCCATACCTCAGCAGTGCGAGGGAGCCATCGTCTACCAGGCACTGGAGGACCCCGACGGTCAAGTCAAGGAACTGCAGTCCCTCAGAAAGAACGTTGAACGGCTCAAGCGAATGGTAGAGCGTCCACCCATGTGCTGAAAGAATCCGGCGGTGCTGGGATGGGCTGCGGCCAATTCGCTAGGGAGAATGCACGCGAATTCTTCGACGAAACCTTCTTGGCGGCTGACCCAGTGGTGAATCTGGGAAGGACTATCCCTGAGCCCGTGTGTTTAGGCGAACGCCATGTCAATGCCATGTCATGGAAAGCCTGGCCGCTTTAGGCGCGGCTGAACCTTCCAGCGACGAGTTGGGTGCAACCAAGCGCACCTTGTTAGGAGGGGACCGACACACTATGGATGAGGTTCGGAACAGAAAGCATCTCTCACGACGCGATTTCCTGAAGCTAGGTGCCATCGTCGCGGCTGGCGCTCTGGCCCAGGGGTGTGGCAGCAGCCAGCCAGTGACACCCACGGCAGCACCTCCAGCGGCAGCGCCAAAGGCCAGCCCGCAGGTACCGGCGGCCGCAGCGCCCGGATCAGTGGCGCCAACCGCGGCCCCCGCAGCCGCAGCGACCGGCATCAAGCGAGGCGGCACCTTCACCTTGGCCAGGACCGCGGGCATCCAGGAGTTCAACCCGGTGAACCTCGTGCCTGGCCATTACGGCTACACGCGTGCCATGTACAACACCCTTACCCACTACGACAGGCAACTCAACCCGCAGCCTGAACTGGCCGAGTCCTGGGATCTTTCGCCCGATGGCAAGACCATGACACTTCACTTGCGGAAAGGGGTGAAGTACCACTCGGGTCGAGAGTTCACCTCAGAAGACGTCAAATTCTCCGTGCAGTTTGCGTCCACCGACAAGGCCTCCACCATGCGCACGATGTACGCGACGGTCAAACAGGTGGACACCCCCGACAAGTACACCGCGATCCTGAGGTTCGACAAGCTCAATCCAGGGGTCTTCGATTTGCTGGACACCCTGTTCATGATGGACAAGGACACCATCAACGATCGGGCGAAGACGGGCATCGGTACCGGGCCCTTCAAGCTGGACAAGTACGTGCCAAACGACAGAGCTGACTTTGTGGCCTTCAAGGATTACTGGGAGCCCGGCAAACCTTATCTGGACAAGTACATTCTTCGCCAGATTCCGGACCTGGCCACCCTCAGCATCAACCTGCAGTCGGGGACAGTGGATTGCATCTGGCAGCCCACCTACATGGATCTCGTGAGGTTGAAGAACTCTGGCGGCAAATACGCCGTGGATATGGGTGCTCCCGGCTCGATCATCTACAACTTCGGTATCAACGTGAAGGTCGAACCCTTCACCAACAAGAAGGTACGACAGGCCATGGCATGGTCGATCGATCGGGCCCGTTTCTGCAAGACGACCCTTCAGGGTCTGGTGGAGCCCACCTGTCGGATGTGGCCGCCCAACTCTTGGGCCTACTTCAAGGACCTCGAGGGCAAGATCGGGTTCGACTTGGGCAA
>DAHXJB010000211.1:0-4881 GCA_027372455.1 Chloroflexota bacterium
ACTCTGACACGGCATCCGAACGTCTCGACAGCTCGCCGTAGGTGAGGGCCCGATCGCCGCTCACGTGAGCCAAACGCTCGGGCGCGCTACGCCCCCAGGAATCTATCCGTTCGATCAGATTCTCCATTCGCTTCCCTTTCACCTTCCACCGCAATGCGGTTGCCCGTTCTTCGGCTCAAAAGCCCTGATAGATGAAACTGGGCGTGGAGAAATCGCCCTTGCCGTAGAGGAGCACAAGTCCCACGACTATTGCCACGTAGAACAGTGTACGCCAGCCGATCCGAAACCAGGAGGCGCTAGCCAGCGCTGCCAACCTTTCCGAGAGTGTTGTGGTAGAAGCTGTTGAGGGCCTGATCATAGAATATCCATCCTTCCCTGCTGACGTGGGCGCCGGGGTCTATCAGGAAGTACTTGTCGGTGTCGTGGTTCGCGAAGTCGAGGAGCGGAACATCGTAGCTGCCGCAGATCTTTTCCAGCTTTTGGTAATAGGTCTGGCGGGCCCGGGCCGACACCCCCAGGTAGTTGTAGTAGGTGCCTTGAATCGGCATGCTGAGGATCAGCGGCTTAGCGCCCATCTCCTTGAGACCTCGAAGCAACAGGGTCAGGTCCGTCCACTCTGCAGACTGATTCATGCTCTTTTCGAACTGGATGTCGTTTCGGCTGTTCTTCTGCCGCAGTGCCATCCGCCTGAATGTACGTTGCCACGACTGATCGTCGAAGCCGAACGGATTGTTGCTGGCATGTTGGATCTGCTGCCGTCTCGCCACTCGGAGCAAGCTCGACCAGTTGATCGCCGCGGAGTCACGCGGCACGTTGGGGTTGAGAGGCTGCTTTCCCCCGGTTTTCTGCCAGATCAAGTTGAGGGTTTCCCAATGATCCTGGAGGTCGAGCACCAGCGTTTGAAGCTTGCCCAGCGGAAGCAACGCATAGTACAGGGCACGGCTGGCCGGCGAGCCATTGGCCAACTGCTCCAGGGCCAGCTTGAGCAGAGGGTCGTTCTCCAAGGTCTTCGGAAACTGGAGCATCCTCTTTGCCGCGTCATGCTTCACGTCGAAACTCAACTCGGTGCTGAAGGCCAACTCGTTGGCATGAAGTCGGGAAAAGTTGCCGGCGTAGGCAGGCGCGCCGATGCCACCGCCGAAGAACCAGGGGGGCGAGAGGGATATCGCCACCTTCTTCCCCCTGAGACTGGGTCCTATGGCCACCAGATCCTGAAGGATCATCAGATCGGTCGTCCCAGCCTTGCCCACAGGAAAGATGGTGAAGCCGGTGGGATAGCTCTTGAACAGCTGGCTGCCGTGGTATGGGTCCGCGATATCCAGTTCCGAGCTCCCGTAGATGGGCAACAGGTCGGACTGACTGAACGCCGCCCTCTGCAAAGCGCTGCCCTGGTTCTTCAACGGGAACATCTGGGGCGCCAGGGCATGGATATAGCGATCCTCAAGACCCCGCGCGTAGAGATCGGCGGCAATCAGGCAGACGATGAAGATTGACAGCGCCAACGCGGCCGCGACCAGGTTATGAACCCTCATGCCCCGATCCGACGCTCCAGGTATCCGACGATCTTGCGAGGGGTTGCCCACTCCTCGCGATCGAGCTCGGCCGGCGATATCTCCACTCCAAGCTCGTTTGAGAAGGCGATGATCAGTTCCACCGTGGCGAGGGAGTCGAGAATGCCTAGATCGAAGAGCCGGACATCGAGGTCTCGGCGCACCTCTTCGGTCTCAGCGACTCGAGCGAGTATGGCAAGGGTCCTATCCGCAAGCGATCCATCTGGTCCGGACAAGAAATCGGCCTCCTGCATCTCCGCGTTGCGTCTGCACAGTAAGGTACACGGATGAAGGTGGGAAATGGTTTCACATAGCCACACTGTCGATGTGCTACTATCGACGATGAAGATCTGATGGCGCTGATCGCGCCGATCAACGGTCGTACGGAGGTAGAAGATTGCAGTCCGACACATCGTCCGGCAGCCCTCGCGGGGGCTCTCCTCAACCATATGACTTGTTGCTACAGGGCGGACGGGTCATGGACCCGGCTTCAGGGCTGGATGGGCTCTTCGACGTAGCGTTCTCAGGCAACAGGGTGGCGGCCATAGAGACTCATATCGAGCAGAGAATGGCGAAGAACGTGGTGTCCGTGAAGGGAGCCATGGTGGTGCCCGGCCTGATCGATCCCCACGCACACGTTTGTGACGGGATCAGCGTGTGCATACCACCGGATACAGCCGGGGTGAACCGTGGCGCCACCACGGTGGTCGACGGTGGCAGCTGTGGGGCAAACACTTTCGGCGCTTTTCAACGGCTGACGGCCGGAAATAAGACACGCACCCTGGCCTGGCTGAACATCTCCACCATTGGATTGGTGGACACCGAGATGCCCGAGGGACTCTTCTTGCCGGTCCTCAACGTGGAGAAGGCAGTCGCCGTGGCGAAGGCGAATCCGGAGATCATCGTCGGATTGAAGGCACGTTTGAGCAGCTACGTGACGGGTGGCGGGTCCTGCATGCCGCTGCTGAGGCTGGTTCTGGAGGCTGGAGAGGCGACCGGCTTGCCCGTGATGCTGCATGTGGGCGACACGGTGGAACCACTGGGAGCGATCATCGACATGCTGAGGCCTGGTGACGTGGTAACCCACTATCTGACACCGCGGAAGCATGGGATCCTCGGGCCCGCCGCGGTGCCGGGTGCGAAGATCATCCCCCAGGTCATGGAGGGTCGAGAGCGGGGAGTCCTGTTCGATTCTTCGCGCGGAAACACTCAGCACATGGGCTTTGCGCAGATGCAGGCAGCGGTGGAGGCCGACCTGCTCCCCGACACGCTGAGCACCGATCTGACCGACGGCTCGGCCGCCAACCCCTATCACAGCGTGCCGATGGTCGCCACGGAGTTCATGTCCTTCGGCGTGAGCTTCGAGGATCTGCTGCCGCGCATGACCGTCAACTCCGCGAGGATGATCCATCGAGAGGAACTGGGGAGACTGCAGGTGGATGGCATCGGCGATGCGTCGATCCTCCGAGTGGAGGAAGGCCACTTCACCGTCAGGGACGGGAACGGTTGGGTCCGCGAGACAAACAGGCGGCTCGTAGCCATGGGAGTGGTTCGGGCCGGAAGCTACATAGCCCTCTCCACTCCACCTGTCAGCTGACAGAGCTGAGGCCGCCCCCGAGGCACGGCTTCCTCTCTCAGGGAAGAATGGTTGATCCCATGAGGTAGCGATCGCACTCCCGGGCGGCCTCACGCCCCTCGTGAATGGCCCAGACTACCAGGCTCTGTCCGCGTCTGGCGTCGCCCGCCGCGAAGACTCCCTTCACGCTTGTAGCGTATCTGCCGTAGTCAGCCTTCACGTTGGAACGCTCATCCCTTTGGACGGCAAGCTGGTTAAGAAGGTTGTCCTCCGGGCCAAGGAAGCCCATGCTCAACAGCACCAACTGCGCGGGCCAGACCTTCTCGGTGCCGGGCAACTCCCTGGGAACGGTTCGACCGTCGTTTCCCTTGACCCACTCCACCTGAACGGTGTGGACCTCCCGCACGTTGCCGTCGGCATCGCCCACCATTTTCTTGGTCGTTATCGAGTACTGCCTGGGATCGTGGCCCGTGATTGCGATGGCCTCCTCCTGGCCGTAGTCGGTGCGGCGAACTCGGGGCCACTCTGGCCAGGGGTTGTTGGGCTGCCGTTTTTCGGGAAGCTCACCCAGGATCTCGAACTGCACCACGCTACGGCATCGTTGGCGAATGGATGTGCCGACGCAATCGGTCCCGGTGTCGCCACCCCCGATGACGATCACATCCTTGCCATGCGCGGACAGTTCGTCGGATGCCGAGTGCTGAGCGCTGAGCGACGAATGTTTGGAGTCCAGCAGGCGCCGCGTGTTGCTCCGCAGGAATTCCACGGCGAAATGGACACCATTCAGCCCACGTCCCTCCACAGGCAGATCGCGGGGCTTGGTGGCACCCAAACAGAGCACAGCGGCGTCGAACTCGCCCAACAACTTGTCGGCAGGATAGTCCTTTCCGACCTCCGTGCCTGTGACGAACCGCACCCCCTCTGCCGACATGAGATCAACCCGACGTTTGACGACGGACTTATCCAGCTTCATGTTGGGGATGCCATACATCATCAGGCCACCCGGCCGATCGGCACGGTCGAAGACCGTCACCAAGTGGCCGGCCTGGTTCAATTGGTCGGCGCAGGCGAGGCCCGAGGGTCCGGAGCCGATCACCGCCACCTTCTTGCCGGTTCTGATGCTGGGGGGTTTAGCCGTAACCCAGCCTCGGTGGAAGCCCCTCTCGATGATGGAATACTCGATATTCTTGATCGTCACCGGGGGCTCGTGAGCGCCAAGGGTACAGGAGCCTTCGCAGGGCGCAGGACACACCCGCCCCGTGAACTCTGGAAAGTTGTTCGTTCTGCTGAGACGCTGGAGCGCTTGCCTCCACAGCCCACGGTAGACGAGATCGTTCCACTCGGGGACCAGGTTGTGAAGGGGACACCCCGCGGCCATCCCGTTCAGCAGGGTGCCGGTATGGCAGAAGGGCACGCCACAGTCCATGCAGCGAGCGCCCTGGGTCTGCAGCTTCTCCGTCGAGAAGGGGAGATGAAACTCCTCCCAATCGGCGATTCGTTCGTCGGGCGCTCGATCCCCAGGGATCTCTCGCTCGTATTCCATGAACCCGGTTGGCTTGCCCATTGTCTACTCCTAAGCAGTCCTGCATGGGGTATATTGGATTCCTTGGGGCACCCCAACCCCACTAAGTGGTCCGTCCGCCAAGTTTGCTGCACCTTTGCCCGCCGCTAAAGCAGCGGGCTGAGAAAACGAAGCCCGCTGAAGCGGGCTGGGACCGCCGGCGGAACGAGACGGCTTGGTCTCAGCCCAGTTTA
>DAHXJB010000217.1:0-4777 GCA_027372455.1 Chloroflexota bacterium
CTCTGTTTGAGCAACAGGAGCGCCTGAAGAACCGAACTCTTGCCCGCGCTGTTGGCCCCGAAGATCAGGGTGATCGGCGCCAGGGGGATTACCTGGCGCCGCTTGAAGGCTTTGAAGTTCTCCAAAATGAGCGCTCTCAACATGAAACACCTCGGCCTCCCGTTCGGGTCAGAACGGGATGACTAGCTCGCCGGTGATTCCATCCAAGGAACCGGAGCGAAGCTCCCATCGCTTGGGCCAGCCGTCCCCGTACTCGTTGAATTGGGGATCGCAGTTGAGCACGATCAGACTGGCAGGTAGCAGGGTATCGCCACCACGCCACCTTGCCGTGCGCGTAAGGGCCGAGTAGACCGCGGACGCCAACTCGTCGATATGAGTGGACTCGGTCCTGTGGATCAACAGAACCAGATTCGGGACCTCCCAGCCCTTGAAACTGTGAATGGTGCTCATCTTAAGACGGGTGTCCTCTATCCAGAAAGCCCGCTTATGGCCCGTTCCGCGGTAGCCCTCTGGTGCCCTTTCGTCGAAGACATGGTTTACCTGAATGCCCTTCCTTCTGAAGTGTCCAACCATCTCCAGTCCAAAGTCGTGGCTGGGGAGCAAGATGGCGATATCGCTGGGCCTATGCCCCCTCTCATTGGCCAGATACTGATACGCCGGAAGAAGCTGATCCTTGGCCTGCTCCACGGAGCAGTTCGCCCAGAGAAGTTCGGTGTCGGCAAAGTGCCCCTGAGGATCGCCCAGCGGGACGATCTGATCTCCCATCGGCATGAATTGTCGGGCAAAGCTCTCGGCCTGTTCAGCTACTACCGGAGGCAGCCGAACGCTGCGCTCCAGCCCTCTCCCCAGCCACGGGCCGCGGAAACTCGCTCTTGCACTATCTCCCCGCAGCCACGAAAGATCCCGCCTGTACAGGTTCTGGCGCTCGTCGGCAACCAAAACGAGTTCGTTGCGATTCGTGAGGAAATGGCTCAGTAGATCAATCCATTCCTGGCGGAAATCCTGGCCCTCGTCGACCAAAATGGCGTCGTATTGGAGGTCGGTGGTGTCGACACCGGATCTAGCGATGTCCAGCACTGCCTCAGTGACCCTTTCCAGTCCAGGCCACGGCGATCCATAGTGATAGAGCACCTTCTGACAGAAGCCGTGGAAGTGCCGGTACTCGATGAGCCGCTCATCGAAATCGTAGGGCATGCGACGCACCAGATATCGGAGGTAGTGCCACAACGTAATGTTGAAGCAGACCAGAAGCACTCTGTATCCCTGGCTGGCCAGATTGGCTGCCCGCGAAGCCAGTATGGCCGTCTTGCCGCTGCCTGCAGCGCCCTTGAGACGGTGATGCCCCGGCCGGGGCTCGGCATATCTCTGCTGCACGGGGTTGAGGATCAAGGGATTGCTGACCCTGTTGGAGTGGCGTCCTGGACAGAGCAGCGTTCGGAGCTGGTGGCCCCACTCGGCGGTCCACCACCAGCTATCATGCCTCCACACATCCGGGACTATCAGATCCAGGTTTTCCGGTAGCAGGTCGTCACTACCTATGACGACATCCGCCTTCTGCCGGGGATCTCGATTCTCAGGCACTCTCAGAAGCTGCCTGGCCTCGGTCCCCTTCGAGCCATGGAAGTAAACACCGGCCTTGATGACTCCGAAGGCTCGGTGGTCTCCGTCCACGATCTCACCGACCAGCGGCAGGTACTGACCGAGGATGTTTTCTCGGTGCCGAGCTACCTGCGCAAGTGGATTCAGGACGCCATAGTCATCCCCGTGACCACGTAGGAGGACGGTCCTACCCTCTCGGTAGAAGGCTGACAGGTCCCAGTTCTTGATCTCGTAGATCATGACTCCCACGTCAGGGTTGAGCAGCACCAGGTCCGGCCGGTCGCCATTGAGGTAGGGCTGCGGGTATATCTCCCACTCCGGGGGCAAATGCTCGTCCAGAAACCTGGCAAGGAAGCCAATCCCCGGCCCGAGGTTGACACCCTCCCGGAGAATCTGGGACCAGCTCGGGTGGACTCTGGACACGCCTTCCTCCCTGATCGCGAGAGCGGGGGCTCGTCGACGACGGGCCACCGCAACCTGGGCAACCCCATTTACTGTTACTGTAGCCGACTCCAAGAGATATCTACTAACCCTCGCTGATTAGAGTACCATGTTCGTCACGCGCATTAAGAACGTAATTGAGATTACGTTTGGGTGAGCATACGCCGCCGCCGGCGAATCCCCATGGTAACGGCTCGGGCTCGGAGCGCAGCGGGCTCGATCCCCAGCAGCCGCGCTGCCTCGGAAGCGTTGCCTTTGCACTGCTCCAAAGCACGCACGTAGAAGACTCTCTCCTGGGCCATCAGATACTCTCTCAGCCTGAAGCCCTCTCCGATCCCGCCTTCCGAGAGCAAAGCACCTCCGGTTCTCAGCAGTTCGACCTCGGCCCGCAGACGGCGGTTCTCAGCCAGAAGGTTATCGTTCTGAGCCTGGAGGACGCTCATCAGCCGTACCGTTTCGCCGGGATTCACCACCTGTGGAAAGTCCTGGATGGACAGATCCACCTCGCGCCATGTAGGGGCGCCGGGCTCCAGCAGGTCTGGTGGAGTTGCTTCGATCATCTGGGCCGGCAGTAAGCCGGATTGCACCAGGAGAACCCAGACGGTCTGCATCTGCGGGGTACCGGGCGACAGATACACGAAGTACCGACGGCCATCTCGCCCTTCCTCATCGAGGATTCCCTGCACCACGTCGCTCGTCAGATGGAAAATCTCTCGATAGTTGGTGACGGACACCAGGTCCACCGGCTTCTGGCTGACACGCACGGAGGGGAAATGCCGCTCGCAGTTACGGAGCACGGCTGTTGCCCTTCGGCGGAAATCGTCCACCGGGCTGAATAGATTGAGCAGTAGGTACACGACGTCGAAGCGCCGGCTTCTCAACAGGGAGAGTATTGGGCCGGGCTCCAATCGTCCGGTCCGAGGATTCTGCCAGGCGGGATCCCGGGCCCCGACCCAGGTGAGCAGAACGTCCATCCGGCATACCCCCACTCTTGCCGATGGGAAATGTCAATGTGGAGGCCTTATGTACCAGGGCCTTTTGGTCCTTGTCCTGGCCCTCACCCCGACCCTCTCCCAGGGGGAGATCGAGCCAGTCGGCTCGGTTTTTCTCAACAGGAGAGGCCGCCCAAAGGGCGGATAAGGGCCGAGTCACCAGAAGAACTGGAGGGCCCTGCCTACTGTACTAACCGCAGCTTGATCGTAGCAAGTATATGGAAGAAGAACGACGTAAACAAGATCCGCTTACCCTCCCAGCAAGTCATAGGAGAGGAACGGCAGCCCTACGCGGCCCGGCGCCGGCCCTTCTTCCGGCGGGGAGGGGCCGGTTGCTCCCTCACGGTCTCCGCCAGGAGCGGTCGGGCGACGCTCTCCAGGGGCCGGCGTTCGGCGTCCTCGCCGAAGGGCAACTCCACAAGGCCGCCTATCACCATCAAGATTGCCGCCACCAGGTATCCCCCATAGAAGAGTTGTGAACTGCTCCCAGCCTCGATCAACCCCGCGAACAGGGCCGGCGCGGCCAGCCCCCCAGCCGCGATACCCACGGCATAGAGAACCCCCACCAAGGTGGAGCGCAACTCCAGGGGAAAGAGCTCGGACAGGGAAAGATAGGCCCCGCTGGCCCCGGCGGAAGCGAAGAAGAGTATGATCGCCCAGGCGATGGTCTGGGTGACCGGATTGAGCACCCCGATGGAAAAGAGGTAGCCGGTGATGCCCAACAGGATTCCGGCGGCGACGTAGGTGATGCCGATCATCAGCCTTCTACCGGCGCTGTCGAAGTAGCTTGCAAGCAACCAGGGACCCACCAGACTGCCCACCGCCAATCCGGCGAGATAGATTCCAACGTTGTAGAACGCCACACCGTAGAAGCTGCTCAAGACCAGTGCGTAGGTGAAGAAGATGCCATTGAAAAGAAAAGCCTGCGCAGCCATCAGGATGAAGGCGACCGAGGTGCGCCGTGGATACATCCTGAAGAGGATAGCCGGTATCATCGCGGGATCGAGCTGCCCCTCCGGACGGAGGACGAGCGCTCCCGCCGGCCTTGGCAACTCCCGAAGATCCTCCTCCTGCCTGATGCGCTGTTCGATCCTTCCGACCGCCGCACCCGCGGGCCCCGGCCCCCGGCGGATCATCAGCCACCTGGGACTCTCCGGCACGTAGCGCTGAAGCAAGATCACGCTGAATGCCAGGACGCCCGCGACGGCGAAGGAGACTCGCCATCCCAAGACGAGGGGGAGAACCGATGGATTCATCAGGGCTATGGTGGATGCTACCCCGATTATGGCGCCGGCCCAGTAGCTGCCGTTCACCATTAGATTGGCCCATCCGCGGGACCTGGTGGGCGCCAGCTCGTTGATCAGCGAGTTGATGGCCGCGTACTGAGCACCGACCCCGATGCCGGTGATGGCCCGAAACAGAGCGAAGCTCCAGAAGTTCCAGGAAAAGGCCGTGGCCAGGGTGCCGCCGGCAAAAACGGCGACGCCGATCAAGATGAGCCGCTTCCGTCCAAAACCATCGGCCATGTACCCCAGAAACAGCGCCCCGAGAAGGGTCCCGAAGAGATAGATGGTGGCGGCATATCCCGCCTGCAGTATCGAGAGGTTCAGGGTCTGGCTCTGGGTGAGGTCCGAGTTGATGGCGGCTGCCACCGCTATCCCCAGTCCGTTGAATACCCAGGTTATCCCCAGGGAGAAGACCACTAGCCAGTGCCAGCGACTCCATGGGAGGCGATCCATCCTGGC
>DAHXJB010000224.1:0-1532 GCA_027372455.1 Chloroflexota bacterium
CTCTACCAAGGCCGCGCGCTCGTCATCCTGCGTACCACCCCGCAACCCGGCGCCATCCATCTCCACGTCACCACCACCGGGCTGGCCGCTGCTTCTGCCACGCTGACCTTCGTCTCCTCCAGATGCCCGAGCGCCTGCCCTGGGCATCTCTTTATTGAGCCTGTCTCCCTCCACAACGTCTGCAATCCAGCATGTCTCCCTTGGCCCGCAGACGCTGCCTACCCACTCGTCCTCCCGCGAAGAATCGGCTTTAGTTGTGTTGCTTCAAGAGGTTGATGTCATCCGTACCGGCCGACCTGATGGTGGTCAGCGTGGCAGAAGCAGCGGCCAGCCCGGTGGTGGTGACGTGGAGATGGATGGCGCCGGGTTGCGGGGTGGTACGCAGGATGACGAGCGCGCGGCCTTGGTAGAGCTTGCGTTCTGTGCCCTGGTAGGGGGATGAGTCCCGCTGGTCGGCGTTGCCGACGGCGGCGATGGTGGCTGGGCCGGTAACGGTGAAGTGGAGGTTCTGGGCAGCGTCCAGGACGGGCTGGCCGTGAGCGTCGACGGCTTCCACCTGGACGAAGGCGAGATCCTCCCCGTCGGCGTGGAGCGTGGTGCGGTCTGGGATCGGGCGCAGCCCGGTGGCGGGTCCGGTGGTGGTGAGGGTCTGTTCGGCGACAGGGTGGCCGTTGCGCAGGGCGATGGCTTTCAGAGTTCCGGGTTGGTAGGGAACATGGAAGACGGTTTGGAACTGCTGAGCAACTCCCGTGGGCTGCTGGCCGAGGAGCCTGCCGTTGAGGTAGAGCCGGACTTGGTCGGCGTGGGAGTAGACCTCGATGTCGAGAGTTTGCCCCTCGTGGCCGTGCCATGTCCAGGATGGGAGGGTTGGGTAGACGGCCCAGCCAACTGCGACGATGGCTTTGCCGGGCGGTGCGGGCAGCCGTACGGTGGTGTAGAGACGATCGCCGCCGTTCCAGATGATGTCTCGGTAGAACGACTGGGGCTTGCGATTGCCGATCAGGTCGATGTCACCGCAGTCGGCGGCGTGCCAGGGGAATCCGTGGGAGAAGACGGAGGCAAGGGCTTTCTGTTCCGGGGTTGAGCCTTTGGACATAGCCACGGTCATGTCTTTTCCTTCGGCCATGCCGGTGAATAGCTGATCGACGAAGGTGGTGTTGCCGAGCATGGCCATCATGGAGGTGATCTGGCGGGCTTGGTCGGGGGTAACGTAGGACCAGGCGCCGATGCCGGACTCGCCAAGGTAGTCCATGGCAGTCCAGGTGAGATCGCCCAGGATGAAGGGATGGTCGTGGGAGATCTGCCAGAGCGGAAAGGCCTTCGAGGGATAGGACTCGGTGGTCAACATCAGACGCGAAGGGATGGCCTGGTGGTCACTGGCCCATGTAGGGAGAATGCTGTAGTTGTAGCCGGTGATATCAAGCTGGGAGAAGACGGCAGCGGCGTTGGGCTTGGTGGTGGTGCCGGGGAAGGCGAGGGTCAGCGGGCGGGTAGTGTCGAACGAGCGGAGCCTGGCGATGAGTTGGTGGGCG
>DAHXJB010000232.1:0-9321 GCA_027372455.1 Chloroflexota bacterium
TAGGCCGACCGCCCTGGAAATCCAATAGGGTGGAAGCGCCAACAAGGACGGAACAAGGCCGTACTTGTAGTAACCAGGCTGGATTCCATCCGGGTGGGGCTCGCCTGCCCCGTTGAGAGCCTCGATAGGTACCCACTCGCCAAGCTTCTCGGTCGCTGCATACATGTAGCGCTCATCCGGGCTATAGAGGTGGCCGCCAGCACTGAAGATGTAGAGACTCGCGAAGGCGGCGAAGATGAGGAGAGGCGCGGCATGTTTCTTATGCAGCCAAGGCGCAACTCGGCCGTCGAGGCTGGCGTTCCACACCAGAGTTGCCTCTTGATAAACCAACATGATCAGCAACGGAGTCCAACGTACAAGGGCATTGGGTATCGGGTTCCCGGTCAGGTAGTGGAAGGTTTCGTCCGATTGGTACGCCGCGATCGAAAAGGGAGCGCAGAACAGTAACGCGATGGCTGGGGCGGAGACCTTAGCGATCAAGATGTGAACGGGCAGACCTGAGACATGCCTGAGCCACAAGGCGAATAGAGACTGCCAAATCAACAGAGCGGCTCCCAGGCCAAGGAGCATTGCCAGCCACGCTCTACTTACGGTTGTGGGTGTGGTCCTGCCGAGCTCCAAGGAAGTGTAGAGCACAGCCCAAGAGAAGATGCCAATTCCAGAGAGCGTCACTCCAACGATAGGCCCTCGATTGTCCTGGGTTCTTGTCACCCTGCGCCTGCCTGTTGTCGGAGATAGGATTTCGCTCTGCCCGATCTACGACCGTCCAGCATTGAAAGTATGCCTCCATCAGACCTGATCATGCTGTCGATGCCCCTTCGACCTATCTGGGTCTACTGCTCTGGAGTCCTGAGTTGGTGAGTCCGGGTTCGGCCAACAGGGCGAAACCGAGAGCCAGGAGGAACGCGACCACTGATGCGTATCCGAAGGGACGCGCCCGATCATCGAAGGTCATGTCCAACGGTCTGAAGAAGGCGATCGCATCCTCAGGCCACGCCATGGAGACTGGGTACGCGATCTCCAGCCTGCCCTCGCGATAGTAGGTCATCGCGGGCAACGGCATCGGGTGCTCCAGAACGGTCTGTATCGACAGATAGCCGTTGTCGGTCAGCACCTGGGTAGACCCTGGACGGTGCGTGGCGGTTGGGTTGGCGAGGATATCGCCCTCGCGGGCTACTATCAGTATCAGGAGTACCAACCCCACATGCCTGGCGATGGCGAAGGGTCTTCGAGATGCCAGGCGATGAAAAGACGTGTGAAGGCCATAGGCTGCGGTGAGCAACAGGAAGGGCAGTCCAAAGGAAGCATGCCGAAAGAAGTCCGCAAAGTGGGAGGTGTTGGTCACCGCAGGGCTGATGAAGAACACCGCCACGCTGTTTCCGATGCCCGACACAGCAAGCGCTAAGAGCTGCCTGCCTTTGAAAGCCATCGCTACAACACCGAGCAGGACGGCCACGAAACACAGGACGAGGAAAGCCAGTGCCCACGGGGCATCTAGGCCCAGACCTCGTTGGTAGAAGCCCAGGGCATCGGCACCTCGAAGAATGTCATAGTTCTGGATGGGATGGTCCCAGCGCAGGGTGCCATTGTAGTTCTGGGGCCAGAGGAACCCGAAGTTGACCATCCAGACAGCCGACATCGGTACCAGGACAGCGGCGAAGGACAGGATGTAGACAGCGAGGAGTCTTCTCTTGGGGCGGGACGCCACCATCCCAACAGCGAGGCAGCCTGCGTAGAGGATGCCTTCGGGACGAGTTAGGCTGAGTAGCCCGCTGGCGATGCCGGCGATGGCCCACCGTCGTGGCCGTTCTCTTCCATTCAGCGCGCGAAGATAGGTATGGGCGGCAAGGCACACACCTGTCAGAAGAAGAGGGTCAGGGTCTGGCAAGTTGAGCACCCAGAACCGCAAGTAGGGGAAAAGAGATGCCAGTGTCGCGAACACCAGGGCAGTCAGTCTCGAGCCGATGGCGGTCCGCAACAGTAGGTAGATAGACAGCGGGAACAGAACACTGGCGAGAAAGGAAGGGAGGTGGGCTGCTGCGGAGTTGTGTCCGACTAGTGCGAAGGCGGCCCTCAGCAGCAGGGGAGACAGCGGAAGATCGTAAATGTAGGGAGGACCTCCCGCGATGACGGTGGGAGCCTCGGTGATGGTGACTGGATAGCTGATGCCCGATGCGATGGCATCCGCGACCGCCCAGACTCGAGGGAACAGGTCTCCCAAAGGCACCAGGTAAACCGAGGCTTGCAGGATTCCGATCAGCAACATGGCTAGGGGTACAGCGACGTCGGCCGACCCGGCGTAGATGCGGTGCTTCACAGGACTCTTGCCATGCAGGAGGAAGGTGACTGCGAGTAGCTTCAGCAGGAACAGCAACAGGACCCCGAGGAGCATTCCCACAGACGGGAACGGCTCCAGAGGGGAGAAGAGATGCCAGGGCCAGCTGCCCAAGTCTGGTCTGAGCTGAAGCACTATCAGTTCGGCTGATAGAATGACGAGAACGGGGATGTCCGCCATCCAGAGTGGGATTCCGTGGCTGATCCCGCGGAGGTCTCCGGACAGGAGCGGAAGGATGATGCACAGGGACATGCCGCAGAAGACCGTCAGTGCGGTTATGGCCCACAAAAGCCACAGCGACGGATAAGCGAATTGCGACACTGGGCCAAGGACAATCCGCGCCATGCAATAGGCGGCGATGCCCGCCTCCAGCAAAGTCAGAGCCGCATAGCTGCCCAACTGCAACTTGGTGTTGATTGCACCAATTGGCTTCTGTGGTGGCGTCCACGTGTTCATGTCCGCAGTCAATCCCGTCCGTCCCGGCTGATCTTGGCTCTTTTGAAGGCTTCGGGACCGGCCTCTGGCGAATCGCCACCGGCCAGTAGGGAGAAGGCCAACGCCAGCAGGAACGCTATCACCGAAGCGTATCCAAAGGGCCGGAAATCGCTGTCGAAGGCCATATCCAGCGGCCCATAGAATTCCAGGATATCCTCAGGCCATCTCATGAAAGTGGGATAGGCCACGGTCGCGGCTCCATCCGGATGGTAGGTCATCTCAGGCAGTGGCACAGGGTGCTCCAGGATGGTCTGCATGGATAGGTAGGTATATGTGGCCAGGGCCTGGGTGGCGTAGGGTTGGCCTGGTCGATGGGTCGCGGTGGGGTTGGCGAGGATATCGCCTTCTCGGACCACAGATGCAGTCAGTAGAAACAGGCCCAGGTAAGCAACGAGCGCCCATCTTCGGCGGACAACTAGATGCTGGTACACCATGTGGAAGCCGTAGGCTACGGTGAAGATGAGGAACGGTAGTCCAAGAGAGGCGTGGCGGAAGAAATCGGCGAAGTGGAAGGTGTTGGGGATGTAGGGGTTTGCGAAGAAGATGGTTACGGTGTTCCCTATGCCGGGCAGGGCGATCGCCAGGAGGCGACGATCCTTGATGGCCATCGCAACGGTGCCGAAGAGCACCAGCCCGATGAACAAGGCCAGCAGCGCCAGGGCCCAGATCCCATATACGCCCAACCCTCCTTGGTAGATTTGGAGCGCCCCTCGATCGTCCAGGATCCGAAAGTTCTGCAGAGGGTAATCGAGTTGCAGGGTACCGTTGTAGTTCTGCGGCCATAGGAAACCGAAGTTGAGCATCCAGGCAGCCACCATCGGCACCAGGAACAGCGCCAGACAGAACAGGTACATTCCAGACTGCCTGGCCTGGGGACGGGACAACGCTATTCCCAGCACCAGGAAGCCGGCATAGAGGATGCCCTCCGGGCGTGAGAGGCTGAGGACACCCGCGACCAAGCCCGCGACGACCCACAAGGCGGAGGCTCGAGGTCTGCTCAGCGCACGCAGGTAGAAGTAGGCCGCGAAGCAGGCGCTGGTGAGCAGAAGGGGATCGGGGTCGGGCAGGTTAAGCACCCAGAAGCGGAGGAACGGGAAAAGGGAGCCCAGGGCGCCGAACGTGATGGCCGTTGACCTTGAGCCGGTCGCTTCTCGTATGAGGAGATATAGAGACAGTGGAAACAACGCGTTGGCCAAGGCTGCCGGCATGTGGGCAGCGGCGGAGTTGTGTCCAAGAAGAGCGAAGGAAGCTCTCAGCATCAAAGGAAAGAGAGGAAGGTCGTAGACGTAGGGCGGGCTTCCGGCTTCCATCGGCCCCGGCTCTGTGGCGGTAACGGGGTAAGGGGTGCCGGCCCCAAGGGCATCGGCGATGGCCCAGAAACGCAGAAAGGCGTTGCCGATGGGCACCAGGAATGCGCTGGCCTGGAGGATGCCGATGAGCAGCAGGGCTGTCGGCATGGCAACATCGGCGGACCATCCCCAAGCTCGACTGCGAGCATCGCCTGTTCCCATATCGGTACCATGGACCGCCAGCAGCTTCAGCAACCAAACAAAGAGAAGGCCAACAGCTGTGGCGACTACTGGGAAGGGCTGAATCGGCGAAAGGACGCGCCAAACCCAGTCGTTAAGCCCCGGTCGGACTTGGAGCAGCGTGGTGCCCAGCAGGGAGAGCACCAGGAGTGGGATGGTCGACACCCAAAGGCGCCAATGCGCGTGGCGATCCGTTGATGCTTCCTGCGAGAGTATGGAAAGGGTGCTCCACAGCGTGATCCGAAGATACAGGGCCATCCAGACGCCTGCTCCGGCAAGCCATAGCAGTGGCTGCGGTGATGCAGACATCGGCCCGAAGGCGATGCGCGCCATGAGGGCGGCGGCGCAGGCCGCCTCGAGAAACGCCGTTAAGATCCAAGAGCGAGTGTCAAGGCCTGACTTCAGAACGGATGACCACTCTGCTATCGGCATAGTCTGCAGTGTCCGTTACGGCTGGTTTGTCTCTTGAAGTTCTCTGAACATGAGGAGAGCTGGTATTCCTGCTGTGTGCATCAGATGTGGTCCAAGCCTGGCAGCAGGGTAGCTATTGTAGCATGTCGGCTGTTTTCGCCGCCGCGTCGACTCCTGTTTTGACGGTCTGTCGAAAGAGGCCATCTAGAAGGTTGATCAGGAGATGAAATCCCGATCTGAGGAACCAACAGTGTCACTGGAATGGAGGAGCGTTACGGAGGTAGCGAACGAGTACATTCGGTTGTCTCTGCCGGGGTCGCCTTGTATAATCCCTCCGGTCCTGCACTGGTTTCGGCTGACAGGCTCATCGTTTGCCGCATTTCCCACATGCTTCCTTGTTATCAGGCTCTCCGATACCAATGAGGTACTGACTGTGATCTCTTCCACTCGTTCAAGCCTCCGCAAGTCCCATCTGTTCTGTGCCCTGGTGGTTGCCGTTCTTGCGGTAGGCAACTACATTCTCTGGATCCACAACTACTTCGTCGCGGATTCATGGTGGCTGGTTGGGTCCATTAGCGAGCCGGATTGGAGTCTGGCAGACCTTCTACCTTTCAGGCAGCTTCCACATCGGATCAACTCCACGCTCTACTATGCCCCGGTCCATACCGCAGTCCTGTGGCTTGCCTTCAAGCTGGGTGGCTTCGACCCAGAGCGATACAACTTGACGCTCATCGGATTCCACCTGGGGACCACTCTTTTTCTTTTTGCTGCGGCATTGCAGTTGACGGGAAGCCGGCTCAAGGCAACGGCTGCAGCCTCGATCTTCGCAGTTCATTTTGCCAGTACGGAAGGGGTGGGATGGCTCGGCGCCATCACCCACCCGGTGGCTGGTTTCTTCGGCGCCATGGCTTTCGCTCTATATGTTCGCTACCTGCAGACAAGTCGGGCCCGGTGGGGCGTCGGCGCCATGGTGGCACTCCTTGGTGCCTCCCTGACTCAGGTGACTGCCTTGCCCTGGTTCGCCATCCTCGCTGGCCTCGACCTCTTCTATTCTCGCAAACGAGGCTCCTTCCAGGGCTTCCGGCAGCGACTCGTGGTTCTTGGGGTTCTCCTGCTGGCGATGGTCCCACTGCAGATCCACGCCCTCAGGTTCACAGAAGGGGAGGGTTATCACTACCAGTCTGGCCCGTGGATCGTGCGCAACCTGTTCTTCTATCCGGTGTCCACGGTGGTGCCCTCCCTGGAGAGCAGTTCCTTTAGCCTAACCCGGGACCTCCTTCTGGCACCGTTCGATCAGAATGGCTTCATCCGGCTGGTGAGTATGACCGACGCTTTCGGTCTTCTCTTGGCTTCCGGGCTGGTGGTCGTAGCGGTGGCTCTGCTTTGGAGTTGCGGTGGCTGGCTGTCAAGGTTCTCACTGGTTGCCTTCTTCCTCAGTACGACTCCCTTGCTGTTGGTAAACGGTCAGGGCTATCGGTATCTGTACGTGCCCCTAATGTTCTTCTCGCTGGCCGTTGCCAACAGCCTGGTTGACTTGTACCGGCACCTCGTGGGACATGCCCGAGGTGCCGCCGTGGCGGTTCTGGCGATACTCCCCCTCTTTGTGGCGCTCTCCTTTGCGGAGTCTCAACGACAGCTCTTCTGGCGGCAGCAGGCGGGGCTGATGGCCCACAGGAGCTTGGTGCAGCTCAAGGAGACGCAGCCCGAGTTGCCCAAAGGAGCCAAGATCGTATTTGGCGGTGCTCTGGATACCATTCAGAACACCAATGCTGAAGTCTGGAGGCAGGGGCTCCGGGAGGCAGTAAAGGTGGTGTACGGAGATCGCACGTTGAGGGTCGAGGGCTATACCAGAGAAGAGGTGGAGCGGTTGTTCCACGAGGAACTGAAGGGCGCTCCGAACACCTATGGGTTTGTGTGGGAGGACTGGCAGTTCAAGCGAATAGCCCCTTAGGGGCGTTTGGGCAGTCCTGGGTTGATCTGCGCCGCGAGCGCGGTATTCGGCGGCAGACTCCTCTCCATCCAGACGGCAGCAAGAGCTTGAGTGCCCTCACACTCTGAGGTCGAGCCTCTGGATCGACGTGTGGATTCCGACGCCTCGCTGGCTCGGCGACGTCGTTCTGGCGCGTGCTGCACCAGCGCCGTCGCGGGCATGGGTCCTGTCCCTGGCAAGGAATGGACCACGAGAGGAGGGTGGGAGCACGGTTCACCAGGGCGTGAGATCGGGCAACAGTTGCGGGAGAGCCAGCCTTCCGACGAGCCACCCGATGCGGCTCGGCAGGAGCCTCGCCCTCCCAAGCCCTGCTGGGCGCTACTTTGTCAATGCTGCCAGCTTCTGCAGCCTGGCTTCGGCCGCATCCAGTCTGGGCATCACCCTCTCCCTGCCCAACACCTCCATGGTCTCGAAGAGGGGCGGGGCAGCGGTCCGGCCGGTGCTGGCTACCCTGAGGACCCCGAAGAGCTGACCCGTCTTCACCCCCAGCTCCTCGGCAAGGGGACGGAGCAGCTCCTCCAGAGCGGTTCGGTCCCAGCGGGCAAGGCCGGCTACCCGCTCCCTGGCCGCTCGCAACGCTGCCAGGCTGCTTTCCGCCGTCATCCCCTTCTGGATCAGCAGCGAGCTATCGAACTCCAGGCTATCGGCGAAGAAGAAGTCGGTGAACTCGACGGCGTCGCTCAGCTTGCGGATCCGCTCCTGAACCAGGGGGATCACCTGCTCCACGTAGCCTCGGTCCCGCTCGGTGGCCAGCCCGGCCGCCTCCAGGTAGGGCATCACCCGAGAGGTGAGATCCGACACGGTCAGCTGCCGGATGTAGTAGCCGTTCATCCAGTCCAGCTTGGTTACGTCGAAGATGGCGCCGGTCTTGTTGATCTTCTCGATGCTGAAGTACCGGATCAGCTCTTCTCTCGACATGATCTCCGTGGTGGCATCGAAGGCCCATCCCAGCAACGCGAGGTAGTTCAGCATCGCCTCGGGCAGGTAGCCCATGTCACGGTAGGCCAGGACGGAGGTGGCGCCGTGGCGCTTGCTCAGCTTGGAGCGATCCGGACCCAGGATCTGGGGCACGTGGGCGAACTTGGGAGGCTCCCAGCCGAACGCCCGGTAGAGGAGGACGTGCCGCGGCGTGCTGGAGATCCACTCGTCTGCCCGCATCACGTGAGTGATCTGCATCAGATGGTCGTCCACCAGGTGCGCCATGTGGTAGGTAGGGTAGCCATCGGACTTGATCAGGACGAAGTCGTCCAGGGCGGCGTTGGGGAAGGTGATGTCCCCGTGGATCAGGTCGTGGAAGCTGGTGGAGCCCTCCAGGGGGACCTTGAACCGGGTCACCGGGACGATCCCCTCGTCCAGCTTGGCCCGGACCTCCGCCGCCGTCAGGCTGCGACAGAGCCGATCGTACCCGGGCGGCTCCTTGCGCCGCTGCTGCTCTTGCCGCATGGCCGCGAGCCTCTCGGGGCTGCAGAAGCAGTGGTAGGCGTCGCCCTGAGCGATCAGCCGATCGGCGTGCTCCTTGTAGATGGGCAGCCGCTGCGACTGCAGGTAGGGGCCATGGGGGCCGCCCACCTCGGGGCCCTCATCCCAGTCCAGCCCCAGCCAGCGAAGGCCGTCGAGCATCGCCTCAATGGCGCCCTCGACCCTCCTGGCGACGTCGGTGTCCTCGATGCGCACCACGAACTTTCCGCAATGGTGTCGCGCGAACAGCCAGTTGAACACGATCGTCCTGAAGTTCCCTATGTGGGGAAGGCCCGTGGGGCTGGGCGCGATCCTGGTCCTGACTATCTCTGGCTCACTCATCTTCGCTCCTCGTAGCCACGGTGGGGCGGGGCATCGAGCCCTGCCACCGAGTTAGGTTTACAAAACTGTACAGAAAAACGCCCATTATCATCAGGGGGCCGCCTGCTCGGGCGGTGGTGGCGGCATTTCGGGGCCGGCCTTCAGGTTAGCCCCGCACCGAGGGCAGAAGGTGGCACCTTCCGGGGCGGTGGCTCCGCAACCGGGGCAGCTACTCGGCTCGCCCGGCTCTGCCTCGAAGGGTTCCGCCGGGCCCTGGGGCGCCGACTCCCGATTGATGGCCTCGAGCTCCGATTCCCGCTGGGCGATATCCGTCCGGAGCTGTGCGATCCGTTCGCAGTAGGGGCGGAGATCCTGGTGGATCGAGTCCCCGCGCTGGAACTGCTCGAAGACCCGCTCTCCGATCTGCCGCATCTCTTCGTCCGCCTGGGATCTCAAGCCGCCAAGCTGGGACTTGACGCGATTGGCTCGAAGAAAGCGGTCGAGCTCGAACCCAGCTCTGTCGACGCCCCGCTTCAGGGTGTCCATGAAGTCCATCATGTTGCCAGTCTCCCGACGTGCGCGAGTACATCGCCACGATGGTTCTGACAGGTGTCATCCTGAGCGATAGCGAAGGATCTCCTCTCGCCACGGGGAGATGCTTCGCTGCGCTCAGCATGACAGTACATATCACCTTCTCTGTGGTCGTGTACTAGTACATCGCCACATTGGTTCTGATACGTAGGGTGGGGCCCTGTGCCCCACCGCCCGCGTGACGATGGCAG
>DAHXJB010000235.1:0-1984 GCA_027372455.1 Chloroflexota bacterium
TAGTTTCGAAGCTGACGCTCTCCTCGGGACAGGGACGGAGGGTGCCGAGGCTCGGCATCTGGATCATCTTGAAGCAGTCGGCCTTGCCCGGCCAGGCCATGCCGTAGCGCTCCTTGCCGACATCCACTGCCTCGCCTAACGCCAGCTTCAGCCGCTCGAAGTCGATGCGGCCACCCTCGGTGCGCACTTCCGGGAAGAGGCGCAGCAGCTCCTGGCGCTTGTCCTCGACGATATCCATCGAGCACAGGTCAAGTCTCTCGGGCTGGCCGGCCAGGATGCCCTCTTCAGTCTCCATGCGAATCTCCTTCACTCGAGGTCCATCACGCTGAGCTAGGGGTTGCGCTGCCTGCGTTGTCTCCAGATCTCTTTGGGGGCGGCCCCGAGTGTCGAGCCAACAACGCAGTGAACGGCCTCTTTCGGTCTGTTTGATGCCAGGCAGTCGAATCGCATCATGGAGATGGCAAGGTGTGCATGCTGATAGGAAGTGCTGATTCCCTTCTTGGGACGCTGCAGCCAGAGCACGTTGATGAGACTCGCCTTTAGGGCGACCTCGTGCTCTCTTCGCGCGCTCTCGTCAGCCGTGACAAGAGCACGCCCTTCCCTCGCGCACCAGGAGATGATGTCCTCGTCGAGGATCTGATCCAAAGGGCCGACCCTGAACGCCTCGTAGACGTCTTGATGTCCCAGGCTGCAAGCCTAAGGGCTTGTGCAAGTTGGGGGTTGAGGCAATTGTCGAGGAGATACTTTAGGCGCGGTATGAAGCTTGGACCTACGACGCTCTTCCCAGTGGTAGGCGATCTTGACATCAGCGGGCTCCACCTTGAAGCAGCGCGCGACGTAGGCGATGGAGTCGCCGCCCTTCACGTAGCTCCATAGGGTGCTGGTCGGTATGCGCGTCTCCTCGATGCACGGCTGTCCGAACTGAGTGTCCGGCCGGAGAGTAACCCTTGACCTCGGCCGCCAGCAGATTGGGCGCCCCGATCTCCCTGAGAAGACCAGCTTCGCCCTGAGGGGGTTTACCCATCGTTCCATAAAGCTCAGGGCATATTGCCAGGGCGCTGTTCCTGACATGAGTTGCCCCTCGTACCGAGCGAAGATGTGAGGAATCGAATGCCAGACCTCGTAGCGGGTTAAGGGCTTGGGCGTCTTGTACAGGTCCGCGAAGATGCTCTCTGCCCTTCGTATGGCCTGTATGGTGAAGCCAGCCTCGTGAAGTAGAGTGATCGCCTGGCAGGTCACCAAGTCGTCGAAGTTCATCACCAGATTGTGACCTGGAATAGCTTTCCGCTCGGGAGCAACAAGACCGGAACGGATCCACCCAAGCACACGCCGACTGGTTGGCGGATGGCATCTCGCGGGCAGAGACACCAGGAGGTAGCTGGAGATCTCCTGGGGTAGGTAGACGCCGTCGTACGCACGAGGGACCACCTCGGAAGCAGCGATGGCCATCTCTACCTCCTTTAGGTGACGGTAGAACCCCTAGCAGGAACCGTAGTCTAGCATACACTGCACTTTTCCTGCCCACCCGAAGGTTCTTTCGCAGCAGGCAGCTCCATTCCAGCAATTGGCGGCGCTAGCCATGACCGACGACTGAACGGCCCGAGCATGAGAGGTGGAACTGACGACGAGCGGGCTGATGGGATGGGCGAAGGCCAACAACTTCATGGCTTCAGGGATAAGGCAACGGACTCGATGTCCTTCTTCAATGACATGATAGCGCAGGCCGCCAACGCAGTCCATGCGCGGGGGGACGGCGCCGCGGGATCCTTGGCCTGTCTTGGGCATTGGAACGGGGCGGGTATACGATCAGGCCGAGGCACTGTCGCGTCTAGGGCTTCAAGAGAGGCGGCCGGTTCTGGCCCGGCTAGTACGCGCCCTCGCGCTCGAAGATGGCGCGCGGGTTGAGCCTCGTCATCTGGTCGATCTGGGTCCGGGAGACGCCGGCCTCCAGGAGGGCCGGCAGCACGACGCGTGGGATGTAGCT
>DAHXJB010000133.1:0-1677 GCA_027372455.1 Chloroflexota bacterium
TAGGCGTCTATAGGCCGTCTTAAACGGTTACTAGCTATTGATCGAGCCCAGTCACCTGACTATCGTTTCGTTTGCAACAACAAGCGATAGGAGGGAGGCTGGGCTCGATGACCAGAGTACCACGGCGACCTAAGGCTGCCAAGAGGCGTCACGTAGAGGGTAAGAAGCGGCGGGAGCAGCAGGGGGAGACCCAGAGACTGATTGACGCGGGGATCATTGCCCTGGTGATCCAGGTTATCCAGCAGGCTCTTCGGGAAGAGGTCAGCCGACTGCTGGGGCGAGGAAAGGGGAAACGTCGGGATCTCGGGGATCGGACGAAGGTGGAAGCCTGCTGCAACAGGTGCGGCAGCCACTATCGCAGGGATTTCTACCGGGCGGGCTTCTACATGAGAGGGCTGCTGAGTTTGGTAGCCTGGGGAAGGATCCGTGTGCCGCGGGTAAGTTGTGTCTGTGGGGGGATGGTGGACTTCGAATTCGTCCATCTGGCGCCTTACGGGCGGCTGTGGTTCGACATGGAGGAGCTGGCTCGGGAGTTGGCGGCCATGTGCGTGTCCCTGCGGGACGGGGTGAGGGTGCTTTCCTGGCAAAACGGCCAACCGGTCTGCATTGCGACCCTAACTCGGCAAAGCCGAAACCAAAGATGATGTATGCTTGGACACCGATGATCTCCGGCAGACGCTGCCTGGCCGAGAGAGGATGGTGCTCGAATGGCGCTGCTGACCGAACGTTACGCTCCCCAGATCGCCGGGGTCCTTTCCTGCTTTGATCGGATCGTGATAACGGGCACTCTCCCCGGGGTTTGCTTCGCGGAGGGCATGGCGACCTACCTGCGCGTGCACGGGATTCGTCTCTTCGACTACCCGCGCTTCGCCGAGCCGCTGCGAGAGGAGATCCGCCAGAACACCGAGCGGATCGCCCGGGAAAACGACCTGGAGATCGAGTTCATTCGCTCGGTTGCCGCCTTCCGCAAGGAAGATCGGATTCGAGCCATCCTCCAGCAACGGGGGAGTGAGCCCGGCCTGGTCCACATCTTCTCGGCCATGGAGCCCTGCCCAGCCTTCACCCCCTGGCACGACAAGGCCACCGGGAAGACCATGCTGCGCTACAAGGACGGGAAGTGCCTCCACTACTACTTCTACTTCCTCGACCCCGAGTTCGGCCTGTGCTATCTGCGAGTGCCCACCTGGGCGCCTTTCCGTCTCCAGTTCTACTGCAACGGCCACAACTGGCTGGCCCTCCAACTTCAGCAGGCAGGCATCGCCTTCCAGCAACTGGACAACACCTTCAGTAGCCTCGCTGACTTCTCCCGAGCCCAAGTCCTGGCGGATGGCTTTCCCATCGACCGACTCCACCGGGCCCTGGATGGCTTCGCTGCCCGTTACTGCCCGGTCTCTGGCCAGTTCGGCACCACCTACCACTGGAGCGTCATGCAGGTCGAGTACGCGACCGACATCGTCTTCCACCGGCAGGCCGACCTGCGTCCCCTGTACGACACGCTGGTTCGCACGGCCATCCATGCGGTCAAGGCCGACAACGTCGCCACCTTCCTCGGACGCAAGCTCACTGGGAACTATCGGGACGAGTTGGGCAACGACTTCCATACTCGGATCGAAGGCACCCGTCTGAAGCACCACATGGGGCCAGTGGCCATCAAGCTCTATGACAAGCAGGGCCTGG
>DAHXJB010000252.1:0-5607 GCA_027372455.1 Chloroflexota bacterium
GATGGCGTTCTCCATCATCAGCACCCGGTCGGCCACTCCCAGCGCCAGCGCGCCGCCGCTGCCACCCTCCCCTATCACGACGGAAAGCACAGGGGTGGGCAAAGCGGACATGAGAGCCATGCTGTGGGAAATCGCCCCTCCTAGCCCTCCGGCTTCCGATTCCAGGCCCGGGTCCGCCCCCGGCGTGTCTATCAGGGTGAGCAGCGGGAGGCCCCACTTGGCGGCCAGGCGCATCGCTCTCTGGGCCTTCCGGTATCCCTCGGGCCGCATGTGGCCGCCCCGTCGCGACGGATCACCCCGGTGCCCCCGCTCCTGCGCGATCACTATCAGCGCCTGGCCGTCCAGGTCGGCCAGGCCACACACCACGGAAGGGTCGTCGCCCACTGCCCTGTCACCATGGATCTCGACGAAAGAGGAGAGCATCCTGTGGAGGTGGTCCATGGAGGTCGACCGGTTGTCGTGGCGCGCCCTCTCCACGGCCGTCCAGGCGTTGCCGCTTACTTCGGCCGCCGGCGTGGGGGAGGGGCGGCCGGATGCCTTCAGGTGCCCGGCCGTGGCAAGCCTGAGAAGTTCGCCGATCACGCTCTTGGTCTTCGGTCGAGGGACTATGCCATCTATCTGCCCCTTCTCGAGCAGGAATTCGGCCGTTCGGGGCGCCTCGGCCTCCCCCTCGCCCGCCAGCGCCTTGGCGACGCGGGGACCCGCGAAGCTGATGAGGGCCCCCGGCTCCGCCAGCAGGACATCGCCCAGCGTCCCGAAGCTGGCATAAACGCCCCCCGTGGTGGGATTCGCAAACAGGACTACGTAGGGTACCCGCTTGCTGTGAAGCTGCTGCACCGCCGCGGAGGTCTTGGCCATCTGGGCCAGCGACAGCATCCCCTCCTGCATGCGGGCACCTCCGCTGCAGGTGACGGCCACGAGTGGCAGACGTTTTCTTGCGGCCAGCTCGCAGGCCGCGGCGACCTTCTCCCCGACCACGGAGCCCATGCTGCCACCCAGGAAACGGAAGTCCAGCACCACCAGCGCGGCGGCCTGTCCCTCGATAGTGCAGGTTCCCGCCACCGCGGCGTCGGCAAGGCCCGTCTTGCGCCGTGCTTCCCCGAGCCGCTCACGATAGGGCACCCGATCCACGAAGCCGAGGGGATCCGTGGGGTAGAGGTTGGTCAGGATCTCCTTGAAGCTGCCCGGGTCGGCAAGCAAGGCGATGCGCTCGTGGGCGGAGAGGGTGTAGTGGTGTCCACAGTGGGAGCAGATCTTGAACCGAGCATAGAGGGGATCTTGTGAGAGGTCGCTGCCGCAACCCTCGCAGGGCTGGGTCGTTGGCTGGGAAGCCTCATCGTCAGCGTGGCCGGACTCCGTCCGGCCGAACAACCTCACCATTCTGAGCCTCCTCAAGTCCCGAGAGGTCGGTCGAGAGAATTCTCTCGGCGCGTATGAGTGCAACATTGTATACAAATATGTGGACACCTCCATTGTACTTCTGGTTGCGGTGGTGTCAAGTAGGTAGTGAATGATGCTCCATCTTGGGGCACGCCGTCTTGACCCGCGGGGTGAACAGGTGCCAAGCTTTCCACTGGGAAGTTTCCCCTCGTGGATACATGGTGGGCTATTCTGTTTGCCAGGAGAGACAACGATTTTCGGGAAGAACCCCCTGGGCAGCCGTGTGATGTGCCGCGAACAGCGGCGGGCTCCGGCGGGGGCATGGTTCAGGACAGTGGTAACGGGTGTAGCGTCGCCCCTTGTGGGCGACGTGGCCACCCTCGGGGACAAGCCTCGACGCTACATGCGTCAACCGTTACCCTGTCTAGCCCCGCGTGTGAACCATTCCCCGGTGGATACCGCGGGGTTTGTGGCGGAGAAGATCCTGGCGGCGGCGGTGAACGAGCCGTCAGAGCAGTATATGGGGTGATGAGAGGGGCCTCACTCGGTCTCTAGGCAGCTCCTCGCCCCGGCTCCTCTTTACCGCCAAGCTCCTCGTCGGTGCTCTCCTCGACGGCCTCCTCACCGAAGGTGGTTCCTGCCCGGGACCACCCGGTGGCCCCCGTATTGCCGCTGCCGGTGTCCCCGGTGTCGGTTCCCGAGCCGATGCCGTGGCCGCTGGAGGGCCTGATCACCGTACGTGCTGTGTTGGTGCCACCGTAGCCGGCTGGGCCTCCCAAGGATTCTGCTCCCTCCACTGGGAAATCGGCTCCGTCCAGGTCGATCTCCCCCCGTAGGGCGCGGATCACCTCGCTCGGGTTGTGAAATATCGCCCCGTTGGCGAGATCGTCGAACTGCCCTTCCGGGAGATCTGGAAGCTGGGCTGAGATCTCCTCGGTGGTGAGCGGGCCTGTCCAATCGATCCTGCTCAGCTCTCGCTCGACGTACTTCTCGTCGATTCCGTTCTGCTCAAATGGGTTCATTTGGCGATCACCTCGTCGTACGGGTGGCACGACCCGTACCAGGGCAGTAGACCGCTCCATCCGAGACCGCGCCTAAGCACTTGGCCTGGGATAGAGTGCACAATCCGCCGTCATGCCCGCGCAAGCGGGCATCCAGCGTTCTCGCCGCGCGGTAGTGGCCTGGACCCCCGCTTTCGCGGGGGTGACGATGGACAGTCTGTCTGGGGACACCTGCCTAGAGGAACATGTTGGCCAGATCGACTACCAGGGTCTGCCCGCTGATGCTCTGATTCGTGGCCAGCAGGACCACGGCTCTTGCCACATCGTCGACGTCGAGAGCCCGGCCGAACCTCATGGACTTCTCGTACCTCCCAGCATCATTCTCTCGACCCTCCCACCAACGTGTAAGCATCAGATTGGGCGCGACGGCGTTGACGCGGATCTTGGGTGCCAGCGCAATGGAGAGAGCCTTGGTCAGGTGTAGAATGCCGGCCTTGGAGACCGCGTAGGGGATGCTGCTACCGCCGGGAACCACACCCGCGGTCGACGCGACGTTGACTATCGCGCCGCCTCCGCTCTCACTCATGCGCAACGCCGCCGCGCGACAGACCAGGTAGGTGCCTTTCAGGTTCACGTCCATGATCTCGTCCCACACGGATTCGTCCACAGCTTGGATGTCCGGGAAGGGGACGAAGCGGGTGATGCCGGCATTGTTCACCACCACATCGATAGTACCGTGGGTGTCGTAGACTTCGTCGATAAGGGCGTCCGTCTCCGACCCAATGGCGATGTTGGCCCGGTGCACGGACACCTCGGCTCCAAGAAGTCTCAAGGACTCTGCGCCTGCCAACGCCTGGGCCTCGGATCTCGAGTAGCCCACTGCCAAGCGAAATCCCTCTTTGGCTAGTTGACGGCTGATCGCGAGACCAAGCCCGGTGCCTCCGCCGGTCACGAGGGCAACAGGGGCCCGCTTTCCACTCGATCCAAAAGACGGCACACTTTCCTTCGTCTGCTCGATAGTCATCCCTCGATCTCCTTCATCATCATTTTCATGCGGCAGCGGCCATGCCGCGATACGTCGAGGTAGCATTGTAACCTGGGAAGGGAACGGCAATGTAGCCGCGGCCGGCCGAAATCGGCGGCAACCCCCTTGCCTCGGGAAGCAGGGCGTGCTATACTCGCCACCGCTTACCGATTATCGATAATCGCTAATCTATTATGGTTTGTCAAGAGAGGTTGCACTGTTGGAGACAGGTGACAGGCCAAACCTGTCGGGGAGCAAGGTCGAGTTCAGACCGCTCCACGAGCAGGTTCGTCAGACCCTATGGGAGTCGCTCATCGCGGGAGAGCTCCGGCCGGGCGATCGCATAGTGGAATCCAAGGTCGCCAAGGAATTGGGCGTCAGCCAGAGCACCGTCAGGGAAGCCTTGCGAGCCCTGGAACAGATTGGGGTGGTCACCACTTCGCCCCATCGGGGTGCTTTCGTCAACGCGATCACCCCGACCGATGCCATGGAGATGTACAGCACCCGGGCACTTCTTGAGGGCCGTGCAATCGAGTTGGCCGTGAGCAGAGTGGGCCCCTCCGAGATCAGACAGCTGGAGGATCTCTTGGGGCAGATGCGGGAGGCAGCTGCCGCTGAGGATCTCGGCAGCCTAGTCCAACTGGACGTTAGCTTCCATCGTCATATCTGCGAATTCTCTGGTCAGCGTCTACTCACGAGGCTTTGGTCGAGTGTCGATCCCCTGGGTTGGACCATGGTGACGGGGAAGAGGCTGTTCAGACACCGATTGCAGGAAATGGTCGAGCGGCACGAACCGATACTGAAGGTGCTTAGAGAAGGCGATGCCGCACGCGCCCGGCAGGTGATCGAATCTCACATCATGGACATGGGAAGAGAAGTAACGAGCAGTGCCGAGGCTGAGGTCGCGTTACTGTAGGAAGTAGAAGAGTTGGCATGAGGTGCCTGATGGTGGGATTGCAGTTGAAGGAGGGGTAATGAAATGGCAGACCCAAACGAGGTCATCAGCACATTCTTTGGCGACGCGACTTTCCCTGTCGAATGGGCAAACGACGAGGAAAAGGGACTGCACTGGTTCTACGATGATTTGCACTGCCCCAATCCCATTTCCCCCATGTACTTCGATGTTGGTGGTTGGTGGGGCCCGACCTGCAGCTATCTCTACCGCCGGTTCGGTGCCCCCTTCGGCAAGGACTGGATTGCAAAGAAGGTCAACGGCTACGTCTACAGCGCGGTCGTGCCCCGCGACCCGGAAGAGGCGACAAAGATCGCTCCCTACTATGGTCTGGTGATGCCCACCTACGCCAAGGAGTTCCTGGGTTGGTGGAGAGATCGCCACCTGCCTGAAGTCAAGCGTAACTTTGAGTATCTCGATGGATTCCCCACCGAAACCGCCTCTTTCCCAGAGTTGATGATATATTTGGAGGAAGCTCTCGACATTCAAGAGCGCCACTTCCGCTTACACTGGATCTTAAACCTCGCCCAATTCCAGGCCTCCATGGACTTCGCCGCTACGGTGGGTGAAGTGGTGGGCCAGGTTGACTCGGCGCTCATCGGACGGATCATGGTTTCCGTCGAGGATCGCAATTGGGATTCGATCGAGGGGCTCTGGAAGCTCAAGGAACAAGTGAAGGCCGACTCGGAATTGAAGGCGATCTTCGAGGGCGGCGACACGGCCAAAGCCATCATGCCCCTGCTGGAGGACAGCCCCAAAGGCCGAGCCTTCATGGCTGGAATCAGAGCGTATGCCAAGGAGTTTGGCTACAAGCCCATCCACACCCACGAGTATGTGAACAAGCTATGGGTTGAGGATGTTGCGCCGATCATCGAGACCGTAAGAGGCTACCTGGCCATGGACTACGACTTCCCGGCCGCCTTCGAGGCAGTCAAGAAGGACCAGGCTGTGGCTATCGCCGAGTTGCGTCAGCTTGTCCCATCGACGGCGACCGCAGAGCAGAGGGCAAAGCTTGAAAAGGCGCTGGACCTCGCCTTGAGCATGATGCCACTGACCCCGGACCACCACTTCTATTTCGACCAGGGCACCTATGCCCGTATGAGACTCGTCTTCCTCGCCATCGGGCGTCACCTGGTAAAGAAGGGGTTGCTGGACGATCCCGAAGACGTGTTCTACTTCACCTACGAGCAGTTGCGCTGGTACGCCTCCAACCCCAAGACGGCGGAGAATCCGAACGGGATTGATGGCAA
>DAHXJB010000253.1:0-6648 GCA_027372455.1 Chloroflexota bacterium
CGACGGTCCCCATCTTCTGGCTTGGCTTGATAGCCATCTACGTCTTCTACTTCCAGCTCCACTGGGCCCCCGCGCCCATGGGGCGTCTCTCCGTGAAATATGGCGACGTGCCGGTACGAACGGGGCTTCTGCTGATCGACACCTTTGGCAACTGGCCGGTCTGGAAGGATGCTCTTGCCCACCTGCTGCTGCCGGCCCTCTGCTTGAGCACCGGCTCCATGGCGGTCATCAGCCGCATGACGCGAGCCGCTACCTTGGAGGTGATCGGCCACGATTACGTGCGGACCGCCAGGGCGAAGGGGCTCAACGAGCAGGCGGTGCTTTGGCGCCACGTCCTTCGCAACGCTATGATCCCGGTCATGACGCTGCTGGGCCTCCAGTTCGGTCAGCTTCTGGGAGGGGCAGTGCTCACGGAGACCATCTTCGCCTGGCCCGGCCTCGGCTCCTACGTGACTGAGTCGATCCTGGTCACCGACTACGCGCCGGTTCAGGGGTTCATCCTGGTGAGCGCGGTGGTCTACACGGTCATCAACTTCGTGGTCGACGTGCTGTATGCCGTCGTGGATCCACGCATTCGCTACAAGTGAGGTAGGCACCCTGGCTACAACCGGTCCTCAAGTCTCAGTGTCCGACGCAACCGCAGCCTTCAGGGATGCTCCCGAGTGGCAGAAACGGCTCCGACGAGCGCTCAGGGATCCCCTGACTGTGACCGGATTTGGTATCGTGGCTGCATGGCTGTTGCTGGCTCTGCTGGCCCCGATGGTCGCCGTCTACGGACCCAACGATCCGCATATGTCGGTGCGGCTGCAGCCCCCCGTGGTTGCCCACCTCTTCGGAACGGACCAGTACGGGAGGGATATCCTCACCCGTGTAATCTTCGGTGCTCGCATCACCATGCTGATCGGCACCATATCGGTGGGGATCTCCATGGCCGTGGGCGTACCCCTCGGCGCCATCGCGGGGTACGTGGGGGGGCGAACGGAGCAGGCGATAATGCGGCTGATGGACATGCTTCTGGCATTCCCGGCCCTGGTGCTGGCTATGGCCATAGCGGTCTCCATGGGACGAGGGCTGGTCTCGGCCATGATCGCGGTGGGCATCGTGGGTATTCCCGACTTCGCCAGGTTGATGCACGGGCAGGCCGTGTCACTCCGTGAGAAGGACTTCGTCGAGGCGGCGCGAGCCCTGGGCGCCGGAAACCGGCGTATCATCCTGCGGCACATCGTCCCCAACGCCATGTCTCCCATCGTCGTCCGGGCCACCCTTGGCCTGGGCTTCGCCGTCCTCACGGCAGCGACCCTCAGCTTCCTTGGGCTCGGGGTCAAACCCCCTGATGCCGAGTGGGGAGCGATGGTGAGCGAGGGCCGAGAGTACATAATCTCCGGCCAGTGGTGGCTCACCACCTTCCCCGGGCTGGCAATCATGAGTGCAGTTCTTGGGTTCAACTTGATAGGCGATGGTCTGCGGGATCTGTTGGACCCCCGCTTTCACAACAGCTAGTCTCGGAGCAGCTACCTGTCAAGACGCGGAAACGAGGAGGTGAAACAGAAAGAGACTTAACCAACTCGGGACGGCTGATCCTGCATTGCAGCGGGAGGCGGCCAGGCCCCAACGCAACTGTTCGTAGTAGAGAGCAGTTCCCAATAAGGAGAGAATGAAGATGCGAGGACTCATCGTGGAGAGGGCCAGGCTGTTGGCCCTGTTGATTCCTGTCCTGGGGGTAGGCCTGATCGCCGCCGCATGCAGCGGTTCCCCCACTCCGGCAGCGCCGGCCGCTACGTCGGCTCCCAAGTCCGGCGCCACCTCGGCACCTGCGGCGCCGGCTGCCAGCAGCTCCACAGGCGGCAAGACCATCGTTCTGGCCTTTAGCGACGGCGGCACCACACTGGATCCCTACCAGGCCAACGACCTGACCTCGGACACTTTGGATCTGGCCATTTACGACAATTTGGTCCAGTTGGGCAAGAAGACTGTCGACGGCAAGACCTACGCCGACGATACCAAGATCGAGCCGATGCTGGCCGAGTCGTGGACCAAAGCCCCCGACGGGAAATCCTACACCTTCAACCTGCGGAAAGGCGTCAAGTTCCAGAACGGCGACCCCTTCAATGCCGATGCCGTCAAGTTCTCCTTCGAGAAGCTGTTGAAGGACGGTGCAAGCGGGAAGTTCCTCTTCGATACGGCCGCCATCGACACGTCGAATCCGGTACAGGTGATCGACGACAACACCGTCAAGATCAACCTGACCAGGCCGAACCCCACCTTCCTTCAGGTCATCTCCCTGTACGCCTTTGCCATCGTCAACCCGAAGGTGCTGGCCGGCAAGACGGCCGGCTACCTGGCCAAGAACGCGGACGGCACAGGCACCGGGGCCTACAAGCTGGTCTCGTGGAACCCAGCCACCGAGGCCGATTTCGTGGCCAACAAGGACTACTGGGGAGGTGCCCCCAAGGTCGACAAGATCATCATTAAGTTCATCAAAGAAGATGCAACCCGCTTGATGATGCTTCAGAGTGGCGACGTCGACATGGCAATCGAGATCCCGCCCAAGGATGTGGACACCCTTAAGAGCAACAGCAATCTGGTGGTTCGCTCCGATCCGTCGGGCCGCATCCTCTACTTCCTGTTGAACAACAAGGTCAAGCCGTTCGACAACCCGAAGGTCCGTCAGGCTCTCTCCTACGCCGTGCCCTACGACGATCTGATCAACAAGGTGATGAACGGGCAGGCGAAGCAGCTCAAGAGCCCGTGCCCCTCCTTCATGCCGATGTACGATCCGTCCGGATGGAACTACAAGTACGACCTGGATACGGCCAAGAAGTTGCTGGCCGAGGCCGGCTACCCCAACGGTTTCTCCTTCGATTTCGTCCTGGGCTCCGGCTTCTCCGACTGGGAGCAGGACGCCGTGCTGATCCAGGCCTCCTTCGCGAAGATCGGCGTCAAGATGAATATCCAGAATATGGCCCGCTCGGAGTTTCTTCAGGTCATCAAGAAGAAGGAGACCCCGGCCTTCATCTCCAAGTGGACCTCCTTCGTGAACGATCCCGGTTACCACCTGGGGTTCCTGCTGCAATCCGACGGGAGCAGCAACTACGGCAACTACTCCAACCCGGTCGTGGACAAGGACCTGGCAGAGGCCAAGAACGAGCAGGATCCTGCCAAGCGGGCTCAGCTATACGGCCAGGCCCAGCAGCAGATCGAGAAGGATGCCCCCTGGATCGACCTGTATGAGTACAACCGGATCATCGCCTACAACAAAGATCTGAAAGGCTACGCCTTCTACGTGGACGAGCTGATTCGGCTCCGCGATCTGTCCAAGTAAACGCATCCGTAGGAGCTTGCTCCCGCTGGTGAGCCCACCGCCAGCGGGGGCCGGCTCCTACCCCTTGAGGAGATTGGATCATGGTTGACAAGGCTGAGTTGAAACGGCGACTGTGGCAGGAGGTCGACCTGCATCGAGAGGAACTCGTCGGCCTCACCAGCGACCTGCTCCGGATCAACACCGAGAACCCACCCGGCAACTCCAGGCCAATCACCGAATACGTCGCCCGCTACCTCGACGGTGCAGGCATCGACACAGCCATACACGTGGCCCCGGGCGATCACCACAACCTGTTGGGGGAGATATCCACCGGCAGGGATGGCCGACGGCTCCTCTTCTGCGGCCACACCGACGTGGTGCCCGCGGGCGACGAGTCTCGATGGGACTTCTCTCCCACGGCGGGCGACGTCGTGGACGGCTATCTGAGGGGCCGGGGCGCAAGCGACATGAAGGCAGGTGTCGCCGCATTCCTCTTTGCCGCCACCCTCCTGAACCGTGTCAAGGCCAATCTGTCGGGCTCCATTGGCCTGGTGGTGGTGGACGACGAAGAGGTGGGGGGGCAGTATGGCGCCCAGTGGGTGCTGGCGGAAGGCTTTGTGAAGGGAAACGGGTGCATCATCGCCGAGCCCTCCGGGCCTATGAATCCCACTATAGGGCAGAAGGGCTCCTGCTGGTTCGAGGTCACCTTCTTCGGAACCCCTGCCCACGGCTCGATGGCCCCGCTAGTGGGGGACAATGCCATCCTGAAGGCGTGCGCCGCTGCCCAACAGCTGCAGAAGCTCTACCACATGCCAGTCACGATCCCCGAGGAGATCGCGGAGACCGTGGCCATCTCCAAGGCCTGTCGGGAGGAGGGCGACAGCCCGCAGGCTGCTAATGTCCTTGACCACGTCAGCGTCAACGTGGGAATAATACGAGGCGGAACCAAGGCCAACATCGTGCCGGATCGATGCACCATCGAGGTAGACACCCGGGTGCCTTTCGGCCTCACCCACCACGACGTGATGGCCTACGCACGGAAACTGCTGGACGAGCTGGGCCACCGATACGAGATCCGGCCCCTGAGGTTCCAGGGATCCGCCAACTACACCAGCCCTCGGGACCCGGTGGTGGTAGCGCTGCTACAGGGTGTCAAGGACGTTCGAGGAGGCAACCCTTTCGGTGTACTCCAGTGGGCTACCAGCGACGCTCGCTACTTCCGGGACCACGGCATCCCCGTGCTTCAGTATGGTCCCGCCGAGCTGCCTACCATCCACTCCTGGAACGAGCGGGTCAAGGTGGAGGACGTGGTGGCCTCGGCCAAGGTCTATGCGGCTACCGCCGTGGAGTACCTGCTGGACTGACGAGAAGGGTGAGGAGATCAACGACGCAGCCCCACCACCGAGGCCGCCAGCATCTTGTCGTATCCCCCATCCACCAGATAGGCCGCCTGGTGAACGAAGAGCATCTGGTGGGTGAAGACTGCCAGACCAAGGGCACCCGTGAGCAGCCAGAAACGGGGGTACGCGAGGCAGTGGCCGCCGACCATGGGAAGGAGGTCCAGCGGGTATCCACCACCTCTCGAACTGCCCTCGGCTTGCGGGGAAGGGCAACGCCTTTGCCGGCCGTGTCGGCCCTGCTCCATCCGAACTGCTCCAGCATCGCCAGGAAGAAGACGGAGAAGGAGTAGTAGACGGCGTAGGTGACGGCCATCACCACGAAGATCGACGCCACCACCACCCAGCCATAGAAGAAGGGCAATCTGGTACGCCAACTCGTTCCAGGGGAGGTTGCAAGGGAAGGGGACCCGGTCTGCTCGTACTCCACTGTAGATCGCCACCAGAGGTAGAAAGATGATGGCCACTATACTGTTGGTTGCGATGCGGGACAAGCCTACACCGAGGGCTGCTGGAAGCAGGCGCTTCCACTCCAAGCCTCTTTGCGATAGGATTGCCGAGGTCGGAATGTAGTAAGAGCTCAGGTGGAAAACTTGTGAGAAGCGCCTCGTCTTCAACTGCTTGGTTGAGTCCCCGGGACCGGCTCAACGGAGATCAGAACAAGCTCTTCCCCGAGGATCGACCCGTCCATGACTGGTATCGCTTTGTCCTCTCCTTTCCGCCCCATCTGGTCCGTGATTATCTTCGGCGGTTTGACCTAGATCGCCGTGGCCGAGTTCTGGACCCCTTTTGTGGAACAGGAACCACACTAGTTGAATGCAAAAAGCTTGGCGTTGCCAGCGTAGGGATCGAAGCAAACCCCATGGCACACCTGGCAAGTACCGTCAAGACGGACTGGAGTGTGGACCCGGACCGACTGGCGGAAAGCGCTATGGAGATCGCCGAGGTTGCGATAAACCAACTCGAGGCAGACGGGATCCTCGATAATCCCCCGCTATGGAATTGCTGTCAGCCTCAAGTACCGTTGCGGACTCTGGAACCTGAGGCCATGGAACTGCTGCTGACGAGTTCGATCAGCCCCCTGCCATTACATAAGGTGCTTGTGCTGTTGGAACGGATGAGTCGACATGAGGACGAGCCATGCTTCCGCCACCAACAGGTCGCCCTGGCCCGGGAGTTGATCACCTCTATCGGCAACCTGTCTTTTGGTCCCGAAGTAGGTGTTGCAACCGCGAAGCCCGATGCACCGGTGATCTCCGCGTGGCTGGCCAGGGTGCAATCGATGGCCAATGATCTTCGGAAGCTCCGAGGGAGTGGCGGAGCACCGGCGGAGGTCCGCTGGGGGGATTCGCGGCAGCTTCTCCAGATCTTGGAACCGGCGTCCGTGGATGGGGTAATAACATCGCCTCCCTACCCTAACGAGAAGGACTACACTCGCACTACCCGGCTAGAATCGGTGCTCCTCGGTCTCATTCGAAGCAAGCCCGAGCTGCGCGCCCTGAAGCACCATCTGGTCCGATCCAACACCCGGAGCGTGTACACGGCCGACGACGACGACCGGCGGGTGGCTCACAACCAGGATGTGCAACAGATTGCAGAAGAGATCGAGACCCGAAGGATCGCTCTCGGCAAGACAAGCGGCTTTGAGCGGTTGTACGGCCGAGTCACGAAGCTCTACTTCGGTGGAATGGCTCGACACCTGGACGAACTGCGAACGATTCTGCGCCCCGGGGCCCAGCTTGCCTACGTGGTCGGAGACCAAGCCTCTTATCTCCGCGTCATGATACGCACCGGTCAGATACTCGGGGAAATTGCCCGAGAACTGGGCTACGAGCTAGTGGGAATCGACCTGTTCCGCACCCGCCGGTCGTCAGCGACCAACGAGGAACTGCGGGAGGAGGTCGTTCTTCTCCGTTGGCCGGGTTAGGAGAGATCGATGACAGAAGAGAC
>DAHXJB010000258.1:0-2582 GCA_027372455.1 Chloroflexota bacterium
TCCTCTGTGGCGCTTCCTACAGGAGACGGTGACCGGACTTGGCCCGCTTTCGGCAAGAGAGGTGGTGTATCGGGCGCAAGGAAACATTGCCGCGACCATCGGCAACGTCATCTCATGGCAAGGGATAGTCGACGCGCTCAACACCCTGCTGAGCCCCGTGGAGACCCACCTATGGTCCCCGTGCGTGATCTTGGAGGGGGGAGCTGTGCTCCACTTCGCCCCATATACTCTGACCCAGTTTTCAGGGTCGCAACTGGAGCCGGTGGAAAGCATCAGCGGAGTCGTGGAGCGAGCCTATTCGGAGAGGCTTCGCCTGCGTCCTGGCGAGGCCTTGCGTGCGCCGCTGCGAGCGGCGGTACAGGTGCGACTGGACAGGGTGCAACGCAAAGAGGATTCCCTCCGCCTGGCTCTGACCCGGGGTGAGAAGGCCGAGGAGCTCAAGCTGAATGGCCAGGCGATCCTGGCCGGCATGGCCGAAATCCACCCAGGGCAGACCGAAGTGCCATCAGAAAATGGCACCATCAGCCTGGACCCGAAGCTCAGTCCTTCGGAGAACGCACAGCGATACTTCCGGGAGTACACAAAGGCTCGAGATGCCACGAGGGAACTGCCGGAGTTGTTGGAGAGGGCTAGGCTGGACAAGGAGTATCTGCAACAGATGCTCACCCTGGTGGAACTGGCCGAAGGCGAGGTGGAACTGCGAGCCCTATCTAGGGAACTGGCCGAGGCCCGAGAAGGCGCCGTAGGATCGGGGAGCGGATCGGTATCAGGAGCGACCACCCGGCCCGGTTCCAACCGCGATCAGGGAAAGGCCAAGCGAACGACGGGCCGCCCGAAGGCCGACCAGACGCTGGGCACGGTCAGACGGGTGACCACGGCCGGCGGTCATCAGATATTGATGGGCGGGAGCGCCAAGGGCAACGAACGAGCAACCTTTGACCTCAGCGCCGGAAATGACATCTGGTTCCACGCTCGGGGGATCCCGGGAGCCCACGTGATACTGAAGGTGGGAGGGCAGGAACCCTCCCACCGCACCCTGTTGGAAGCAGCCCGCCTCGCGGCCCTCCACAGTCAGGCCCGTGGGAGTACGAAGGTTCCGGTGGACTACACCCTCCAGCGGTACGTGAAGAAGGTGAAGGGAGGGCCTCACGGGCTCGTCACCTACAGCCAGGAAAGAACCGTCAGGGTCGACGCCACCGAATCGCAAGCCCAGGGGCTGCCTGAAGAAGAGTAGGGACCGTCTACGACATTTCTACGTCCTCTTGTCCGAGGCTATGCTCGGAAGCAGTAGCTTGACCACCCCTGCCACGATGATCGCCCCAACGATGGCGGGGACTATCGGTATGCGCGCGAGCACGGGTCCAACGTGGCCCATCAGCGCGCTTCCGATCCAGCTTCCAACCAATCCGGCCAGAACCGCCCCGAGCCATCCGTAAGGCAGACGCGGGCCGGGAAGGATCGATTCGGCCAGCCAGCCCACCAGCCCGGCGATAAACAGGGTTATTGCGACACCGATAATATTGGCAGTAATCCAGAATAGAAGGAGGACCGCCAGGACCAGCAGCACCACGAGGATCGTCGGCATTTCTCCTATCACCTCCAGGCGAATCCTACCACCGTCGCTCCAAACTCGGTAGAGCTATGGTCGGTCGATTCGATCTTATAACGAACAGAGGAACCCCGAAGTTATCCGGAGTCCCTCTGGATTTCACTGTTTCTGCCCTGGATCAGCTCCAGCAACCGGCAGGCCAAGACGAAGCCCTAAGCAGGCACCTCCAGATGGGGCGCCAGAGTCTTCATCAGCCGATCCTTCGGAGAGTAACCCACGATCCTTTGGACGGGCTTGCCCTCTTTGAAGAGGATCAGGGTAGGGATGCTACTCACTCCGAACTTACGTGCGGTAGACATGTTGCTGTCTACATCCAGTTTAGCCACCGTCAGCTTTCCGTCCTGCTCGGCAGCGATCTCCTTCAGAACCGGGGCGATCATCTTGCATGGACCACACCACTCTGCCCAGAAATCCACGAGCACCGGACTCTTGGACCCAAGGACATCACCGTCAAAAGTGGCGTCGGTCACCACCATCGGTTCAGCCATTTAGGAACGACCTCCTCATCTGCCGGGCGATTTCTCCGCGCCAGGAGACATGCGCAGGAACAGGGTTAACGCTCTCTCAATTGTGGCCTTCTTCTCCACGGACGAGATCGACTCTGTCAGACACTCCTCCATGTGATCGGCCATCACGCTGAGGGCAACCTTGTCCAGGGCTGCCCTCGCGGCCATCACTTGCGTAATGACGTCCTCGCATGGGCGACCCTCTTCCAGCATTCGCTGGATCCCCTTGACCTGCCCCTCGATTCGGCGCAAACGAGCCGCAAGCGCAGCGTTATCGCCCACATTGCCTCCATATACCCACCTCGGGTACCCGTTGGCATTCTATACCCGGCCCAATGGGGGTGTCAACGCCTGCCCACCGCGGTGGGCAGGACTTGGGCCGGCCCCGGAGTTCTGGGGGCTAACGCCACGTATGAAGGAAATGGGGGCGGAACTCCCAGGCACGGGAAGAATCTACCACCCTCCTC